>NZ_JAPJEE010000006.1:0-237755 GCF_030731885.1 Shewanella sp. ULN5 | reverse complement strand
GTTTAAATTTTTTGATTGCTCTTCCTAAGAAGAAGCAATTTCGAATAACTCAATACCTGTGAATGTCCACACAGATTACTTGATAAATTGTTAAAGAGCGTGATGTCAATTTTTCAAACATCGCCGTAGGACGCTAGGTCGTTGGCTTGGGCTGCGTATTTTACAGACCCTGTTGTTTGCGTCAAGTGTTTTTTCAAACTTTCTTTTCGCGTTTGGTTCGTTGCGTTTTACCGCTGTAAACCAAGCTGACTCTGCGTTTCGCTTTCGCTCTGTGCCGTGTCAGTGGATGCGCATTATAGGCAGCTTAAGATTTTGTGCAAGCCCTTTTGTGGAAAAAGATCGTGTTTTTTCGATCTTTTTTCATCTTGTCCACTTACCTACATTTTTTACACCACTTACCCCCAAAGTTATCCACAAACTGGCTTTGTGTTGGCAATAATCCGCATATCATAGGTAAGAAAAAAGCAGCTATATATAAGCTGCTTTTGGATTAGTTATCTTGGTAGTTATAGAAGAACTAACTTATTTTACCATGACACTGTTTGTATTTTTGGCCTGAACCACAAGGGCAAGGATCATTACGACCTACTTTCTCACCTTCACGGATCACTGTTTGCGGTTTTGCTGGTGCTTCGGCATTTTCGTTGTCACTTAATGCCTGAGCTGATGCATGTTGGTAATCACGTTGGATCTTGGCTTCGTCTTCACGACGACGTTGTTCCATTTCATCAACATCTGATTGTGCTTGTACTTGCACTTTAGATAAGACACTAATGACATCATGCTTTAATGTTTCAAGCATTTGTTGGAATAACTCGAATGATTCACGCTTATATTCTTGCTTAGGGTTTTTCTGAGCATAACCACGTAAATGGATGCCTTGGCGAAGATGATCCATTGCTGCAAGATGCTCTTTCCACAAACCATCTAATGTTTGTAGCATGACCGCTTTTTCAAACTGGCGTAACACTTGCGCGCCCACCATATCTTCTTTTGCTTTAAATGCATCGGTCCAAGCTTTTACAATACGTTCACGTAATGTTTCTTCATGTAGGTCATCTTCTTTATCTAACCACTCTTGGATAGGAAGCTTTAATGAGAACTCATTTGATAAACGTTGCTCTAGTCCTGGTACATCCCATAACTCTTCTAATGATTGTGGTGGTATATAAGTATCAATGACACCAGAAATAACATCTTCTTCGATATTTTTAATTGTGTCTTCAATGCTTTCAGCATCCATTAGCTCATTTCGTTGAGAGTAAACGACTTGGCGCTGATCGTTGGCAACATCATCGTATTCGAGTAATTGCTTACGAATATCGAAGTTACGCGCTTCAACTTTACGTTGTGCGTTTTCAATAGCACGCGAAACCCATGGATGTTCGATTGCTTCGCCTTCTTCCATACCCAACTTTTTCATCATGCCTGATACACGATCTGAAGCGAAGATACGCATTAAGCTATCTTCCATCGAGAGATAGAAACGTGACGAGCCTGCGTCACCTTGACGACCGGCACGACCACGTAACTGATTATCGATACGACGTGATTCGTGACGCTCGGTTCCAAGAATATGTAAACCGCCAGCGGCAAGTACTTCATCATGGCGGATCTGCCAATCAGCTTTAATCTTAGCTTTCTGCTCTGGAGTTGGATTATCTAGCGTTTCAATCTCCATGTTCCAATTACCGCCTAATACGATATCCGTACCACGACCTGCCATGTTTGTTGCAATCGTCACCGCGCCTAAACTACCTGCTTGGGCAACAATTTCAGCTTCTTTTTCATGGAACTTAGCATTTAACACACTATGGGGAATTTTTGCTTTTTTGAGTAATCCATTAAGTAATTCTGATTGCTCAATTGAAACCGTACCCACCAATACTGGTTGACCGCGTTCGCGACAACTTTTGATATCGGCAATAATCGCATCATATTTTTCTTTAGCCGTTAAATAGACTAAATCTGCCATGTCATTACGAACCATTGGGCGGTTAGTCGGCACAACAACGGTATCTAAACCATAAATGTGTTGGAACTCGAATGCTTCGGTATCCGCAGTTCCTGTCATGCCCGCTAATTTTTCATATTGACGGAAATAGTTCTGGAAGGTAATCGATGCCAAAGTTTGGTTTTCATTTTGAATATGAACACCTTCTTTAGCCTCAACTGCTTGGTGTAAGCCTTCTGACCAACGACGTCCTGGCATAGTACGACCAGTGTGTTCATCAACAATCACCACATCGCCATCTTTAATGATGTAATCGACATCACGCTCAAATAAAGTGTGAGCTCGAAGCGCTGCATAGACGTGGTGTAATAATGAAATGTTACTAGCAGAATACAGCGAGTCACCTTCAGCCAGCATGCCCTGTTCAGTTAACAGTAACTCAACCTTTTCTTGACCACGTTCAGTTAAATGAACTTGCTTACCTTTTTCATCGATGGTGAAGTCGCCTTCGCCGATGAAATCTTCGGTATCTTCTTTGTCTTGACGAATAAGACTAGGAATTAACACGTTCACTTTGGTGTATAGCTCAGAGCTATCTTCAGCAGCACCTGAAATAATCAGCGGTGTACGTGCTTCATCAATTAGGATTGAATCGACTTCATCGATAAGTGCATAGTGCAATGGACGCTGAACACGTTCTTGCGGAGAAAAAGCCATGTTGTCACGCAGATAATCGAAACCAAATTCATTATTGGTACCGTAAGTAATATCTGAGTTGTAAGCTTCTTTTTTCTCAACTTGGCTTAAACCTGCAACGTTAACACCGACTGTTAGGCCTAAGAATTCAAATAAAGGACGGTTAAATTCAGCATCACGACGGGCTAAGTAATCGTTCACGGTAATAACGTGAACACCCTTGCCACTAATACCGTTTAAATAGGCAGGTAATGTAGCGGTTAAGGTTTTACCTTCACCGGTGCGCATTTCAGCGATGCGGTTACTATCAAGTACCATGCCGCCTAATAGCTGAACATCAAAATGGCGCATATCGAACACACGCTTTGATGCTTCTCGAACAACCGCAAATGCTTCAGCCATAATGCTGTCCAGACTTTCGCCAGACTCTAAGCGTTGACGAAACTCTGTTGTTTTTTGTTTCAATTCTTCATCAGACAGCTTTTCGTAATCTGCTTCCAATGCATTAATTTTATCAACCACTTTACCTAAGCCTTTCAGGGTGCGGTCGTTTCTGCTTCCAAATACTTTTGTCAGTAATTTACCTAACATCTTAGTCACTTATCTCTTGTAGGTTTGGCTCATCAGAGCGCATTAACCGTTAATATGATTAACTTGCTTTGCGATAAACAAACTTTTGAGGATCAATTTGTTGTCCATCGCGTAGCACTTCGTAATGCACATGAGGGCCGGTTGAACGACCTGTGCTTCCCATATTGGCAATTTTCTCGCCTTTGGCAACGACGTCACCTACGTTTACTGACAGAGATTTATTGTGTCCATAGCGAGTGCGAAGGCCATTACCATGGTCGATTTCGACTAGCTCACCATATCCAAACATACTTCCTGACCACGTTACTACACCTGCGGCAGTTGCAGTGACGGCTGCCCCTTCTCGACCAGCAAAATCAATACCTTTATGCATTGTTCTTCGGCCATTAAAAGGGTCATTACGTAAACCATAGGGCGAAGATAACCAACCTTTATCGATTGGCCGCCCTGATATATAACGCTCTTCATCTATATGGAGATTCGTTGACACGGTTTCAAGTAGTGACAACTGAAGATTATTATTATCAATTCGTGATGCAAGCTTATCCATATCGCTAATAAGCTGGCTTAATTCGATTCCTGTCCCCAATTCACTGTAACCACCCACGCCGACTTCCGTGTTAAAGTCGAACTGGTCATCAAGTAAATTGTTTTGGGCTACTTGCTGCCCAAGGGCCTCAAGTCGAGTAATTTTGGCTTGCATTTTAGCGACGTGGGTAACTAATGTGGCTAATTGCACTTCGGTTGCGTGTTTGAGCTCAATCACTTGTTGTTTTTGTTGCTCACGCAGTAGCTGGTTTTTATCGACTTTAGCTTGTTGATTAGCAAAGCGATCGGCACTGTATTGATAAATCGCAGTCCCCGTTACCATAATCATTATTGGTAAAAGAAACCACCGTTTACTGGGTTGCCAGCGCGTGACCCCATTTCGACCTTGAACAAATACTGTTACACTCATAGCCTAATTCAGCCATCTTATTATCATATGAAAAAGCCCCCTCAAGACCTCAGCAATTTATTACATTTGTCAGGAAAATTACCTGAACTCGCTGAGAAAGCAGAACTACTGAATAATCTGAATCGATATGTGAAACAAATTATTGGCGGTCCTGCGGCAGAGCAACTCAATGTTGCTAATCTCCGCCAGGGTGTTCTTGTTATTGAAACGGCTTCCGCGGCTTGGGCTGCACGAATCAATTTTCAAAAGCCTAAACTATTACGACAACTTCAGGCTGAAACGCTACCCATGCTCACTGCTATTGAGGTTAAAGTCAACCCAGCTTTAGCAATGATTAAGGCAAACTCTCAAGTTAATCACGCACAACTCAGTAATGAATCAGCACAACATATTGCTGCACTAGCTGAGCATGTAGATGGATCACTAGGTGAAAAACTAAAACGGCTGGCTGCATTGGCCAGCCGTAATAGGCATTCTAAGGATTAAGCGAGTGCAGTTGTACCTGGCACCATAAAGCTGACGGGTACATCGGCTTCTTTGTCAAAGCTGACTAATTCCCATGCATCCTGCTGGGCGAGTAAAGCTCTAACTAATTGATTATTTAACGCATGACCGGTTTTAAACGCTGTAAACTCACCAACAATGGCATGACCTGCTACATATAAGTCACCAAAAGCGTCGAGAATTTTATGCTTAACGAACTCGTCATCATAACGCAGACCATCAGGGTTGAGGACGCGGTACTCATCAAGCACAACAGCATTTTCCATGCTGCCACCTAACGCAAGGTTATTAGCACGTAAATATTCAATATCACGCATAAAGCCGAAGGTTCTTGCACGGCTGATATCTTTAACAAATGCCGATGTAGAAAAGTCCATGATCATATGTTGTTGACTACGGGCAATTTCTGGGTGAGCAAAGTCAATTTTAAAATTAACTCTAAACCCTTTAAACGGTTTTAGCTCTGCCCATTTATCTCCATCTTCAACACGAATGGGTTTGGTAATCTTAAGGTATTTTTTAGGTGCTGCCTGTTCTTTAATCCCTGCACTTTGAAGCAAGAAAACAAACGGACTGGCACTGCCATCCATAATTGGAATTTCAGGCGCATCAACTTCGATAACGGCGTTATCAATGCCTAAACCTGCAAGGGCAGCAAACAGATGTTCGATTGTAGAAATACGAACACCAGCATCGTTTACAAGTGCTGTACACATAGTTGTTTCACGTACTAAATGCGCCTTTGCTGGTATAGACACCGCAGGCGTAAGATCGGTACGTGTGAGTACAATCCCTGTATTTACTGGTGCGGGCATAATGCACAGAGTCACCTTGTTGCCGGAATGTAATCCGACACCAGTACTCTTCACCATTTTTTGAACAGTTCTTTGAAAAATCATTCATTTACCCGTAAATAACAATAAAAACAAAAGCTTATAAATAAAACCTAAAGCTATCATGTATAGCTGGTACGACATGCTACCATATCTTGCGTCATTCACAAAAAAAATGCAAATAAGTACAAAACAACGGCATTTCGTTATCTGCTATCACAACAGTGAACTTTTCATCTAATTAATACCCTAGGGTATTAATATCAGCCTATCAAAACCGCCGAGTTAGCAGCTTGATAGTGATGCCAAGTTAATCAGCTTGCTTACGTAAAAATGCTGGAATATCTAAATAGTCCGCATCTGCACGTGGTGTTGTTAGTGGCTGTGGCACAGCGTTGCCTTTTGATGCAGCATAAGATTGCTGAATCACGGGCTCATCAACTGGCTCTGGGCGTGTTTCAATCACTACAGGCTCTGGGCGAGGCGCTGGCTTTTGTACTAACTGAATATCAGGCTTTTTCTCAGCACCAATACCGGTAGCAACCACAGTTACGCGCAGCTCTTCACTCATTTCTGGGTCAATTACGGCACCAACAACTACTGTCGCATTATCAGATGCGTAAGCTTTAACATGGTTACCCACGGTTTCAAGCTCTTCAATACTGATATCCATACCTGCGGTAATGTTAACTAATACGCCGCGCGCGCCAGCTAGATCAATATCTTCAAGTAATGGGCTGGCAACTGCCGCTTCTGCCGCTTCTTCTGCACGATCATCACCTGTAGCAACACCTGTACCCATCATGGCATTACCCATTTCGGACATAACTGTTTTAACGTCGGCGAAATCCACGTTGATTAAGCCTGGGCGAGTGATTAGCTCAGCAATACCTTGAACCGCACCCAATAACACGTTGTTTGCTGCCGCGAATGCATCCAGTAAAGACGTACCACGACCCAAGACTTTTAATAGTTTTTCATTCGGGATAGTGATTAACGAATCAACGTGTTTTGCCAGTTCTGCAATACCTTGCTCCGCATAAAGCATGCGCTTTTTGCCTTCAAAAGGAAAAGGCTTGGTCACAACAGCAACCGTTAAAATGCCTTCTTCACGAGCAATTTCTGCAACCACAGGTGCGGCACCAGTACCTGTTCCGCCGCCCATACCAGCTGCGATAAAGATCATGTCAGATCCTTTAATCGCTGCACGAATGTTTTCACGATCTTCTTCTGCAGCTTGACGGCCAACATCTGGATTAGCTCCAGCACCTAGACCTTTAGTGACATCACGGCCAAGCTGAATCGTTGAGCCTGCACTTGATTTACGTAATGCCTGGGCATCCGTGTTTGTTACGATAAACTCAACACCTTCGATGTTGTGCTTAACCATATGCTCGACAGCGTTACCGCCACCACCACCGACACCGATGACCTTGATCACCGCTTCGTCTGAATGTGTATCCATGATCTCAAACATAGTCTGATCTCCGTTAGTCTGCGTTATTTAAAATTCACCCTTAAACCAGCTTTTCACCCGATTCAAAAAGCTAGTCACCCCTTGGCGGTCCGGACGTTCAAACTGGCGTTCGATTACCCTTCTAGCCCCATAGTGAAGCAACCCTATCCCTGTTGAGTAAATTGGTTGGTCCACGTATTCGTATAATCCTTTCACAGGCAGTGGCGAGGCAACTCGCACAGGCATACCGAAAGTGGCTTCGGCGATGTCTACAGCACCTGTAATGGAAGATGTTCCACCAGTTAGTACAATACCTGCAGCAATTTGATCTTCTAAACCGCTGTCTTGTAACTGTTTAAGTACTAACTCAAATAATTCTTGATATCTTGGCTCTACTACTTCAGCCAGGGTATGGCGTGACATGCTGCGCGATGGTCTTCCACCCACAGATGGCACTTCTATACTGTCTTCACGGCTTACCATTGAGCTTCTTGCACTGGCAAACTGCACTTTAATTTGTTCTGCATGTGTAAGTGGTGTACGGAATATTTTGGCAATATCACTAGTCACTTGGTTACCCGCTACAGGCACAACCGCACAATGACGTAATGCACCATTGGTATAAACGGCTATATCCGTTGTTCCGCCACCAATATCGACAATACACACACCTAAATCTTTTTCATCATTCGTTAATACAGAGTCAGCTGATGCAATGCCTGAGAACACCAAGTCATCTACTTTTAAACCGCAACGCTCTACACTTTTGGTGATGTTTTTTGCCATATCGTTTGCACAGGTCACGATATGGGCTTTGGCTTCCATACGCATGCCTGACATGCCAATTGGGCTTTTGATGCCATCTTGAACATCAATAGAATATTCTTGGGGTAATACGTGCAATATCCGGCGCTCTGTGGGTATTTTGACTGAGCGAGCGGTATGGATCACGTTGTCCACATCTTCTTGTGTTACTTCTTCGTCGTTAATCGACACCATGCCATTTTCATTTTGGCAGGCAATGTGTTTACCCGAAATGCTCAGATACACAGATGAAACTTGGCAGTCAGCCATTAATTCAGCTTGATCAAGGGCTCGTTGAACACTGCGAACGATAGAGTCGAGATCATTCACCCCGCCTTTGTCCATGCCACGAGAAGGATGATTACCTAAACCAATAACACTAATTTCACCGTCAGGTAGTACTTCACCAATAATCACGGCGACCTTGGACGTTCCGATATCTAACCCTACGATAAGGTTTCTTTCCTGATTCTTGGTCATTTCTTCTCAGTTCTCTTATTGGTATCATCCCAGCCCACTGCAAAACCCGTGTCGTAACGTAAATCGACTTTTGCGACAGGTTTCTCGCTTTGTTGCAATGTCGGGTATACATTGATAAAACGCTGTATTCGAGTCATTTTATCTTCACGCCCTAGCTCTATTTTTATGCCGTTAGCTAATTCGGCTTGCCACGCATGACGTGGACTTAAACGTAAACTGGTTAATTTGAATCCGTTAATTTTAAGTAAATCATCCAGCTGTCCATAACTGACTAACACTTCTTCAGCCATGTCATCGGGACCAGATAACATGGGTAAATCCGTTAATTCTGGATAACCTACTGCATCAAACACTTCGCCATTAACATTAAGCCAAGCTTGCCCATTCCAGTGAGCCACAGCCTGTTGCTCTTGTATCGTCACCTTGAACTTAGCAGGCCATTCTCGTCTTACCGATGCATGATAAACCCAAGGCAAACCTTCTAACGCACGTTGCACATCCACAACATCGGCGTTAAAAAAACTGCTTTGCATTAACGATTGCAAAGCTGTCTGGATCTCTTCATCAGTGGTAAATTTACGCTCGCCTTTAACGGCAATCGCTTCTATCGGTAGCGCATCAGCATCATTCAACAAACCATGAAGCTTTAACCCACCCCATGTAATTGTGACTAATACGCTGAGCAAAAACAGTAAGCCAAAATACAAATACCAATCGACTTGTTTTAGCTTTTGTTTTAACTGGCGTCCTTTCTTACTCCACGACACCGATAATTACTCCCGAAGATTACCATTTCTGCCCTGCAACAAACCGGTCATTATATAGCGCTTGATTACGGTATAAAAGCACGATTTTTCAACCGCATAACTGCACAAAAACTAGTCAACTTGTTCTTGGTTTTGTTGTGCATTAAAACCCAATTCTGTCGCAGCTAAATCACGCGATAATGCGCCAATATTCCCAGCCCCTTGGGTCAGCAATAAGTCTCCATCTTGTAATACATCTGGTAGCACACCCGCTAACTGTTCAGGCCCTGAAACAAAAATAGGATCCACTTGACCACGCACTCGGATGGAGCGACATAATGCTCGGCCATCGGCACCCGGTATTGGATTTTCTCCAGCGGCATAGACATCAAGCAATAATAAACAGTCAACTTGCGACAACACATCAACAAAATCTTCGTACAAATCGCGTGTTCGGCTATAACGGTGTGGTTGATAAGCCATCACCAAACGTTTATCTGGCCATCCGGCACGTGCAGCTTTGATAGTGGCAAGTACTTCACTTGGATGATGGCCATAATCATCCACTAACATAACTTTGCCATTTGGCGTGTCAAATTCGCCTAAGTGCTGGAAGCGACGACCTATACCTTCGAACTCAGCAAGTGCTTTTACAATTGATTCATCGTCTATGTCATCTTCACTTGCTACCGCAATGGCGGCCAGCGAGTTAAGTACGTTGTGTTGCCCTGGTAAATTCAACACAATATCTAAATCGGGCTTATCTTTTCTGTGTGCGGTAAACCGTGATTGGTGTCCTTGTTGAACAAAATTACTGGCACGCACATCTGCATGTTCACTAAAGCCATAGGTCACTACTTGACGACCAACACGCGGTAGCAACTCTTCTATTACCGGATCATCAACACACATTACCGCAACACCATAGAATGGCAGGTTATGTAAAAAGTCGACAAACGTTGTTTTGAGCACCTCAAAATCGCCGCCATAGGTGTCCATATGATCGGCTTCAATATTGGTTACCACACTGACCATAGGTTGTAAGTGCAAAAAGCTGGCATCGCTTTCATCAGCTTCGGCAATCAAGTAGCGACTGGTCCCTAAACGCGCATTGGTTCCGGCACTATTAAGCAAACCACCAATCACGAACGTAGGATCGCGCTCCGCTTCTGCATAAACACTGGCAATCAGGCTGGTTGTGGTGGTTTTACCATGCGTGCCAGCAATCGCAACGCCGTGGCGGTAACGCATTAACTCAGCTAACATTTCTGCACGACGTACAATAGGGGTACGGTTTTCTTGAGCGGAAATAATTTCTGGGTTTTGCTTATTAATTGCCGTTGATACGACCACAACATCAACGCCAGCAACATTGTCAGCATGATGGCCAATAATAATCTTTGCACCTAATCGTGCTAATCGCTCAGTCACGCTATTCACTGCAATGTCAGAGCCACTAATTTGGTAACCTTCATTGACTAACACTTCCGCAATACCGCCCATGCCAGCACCGCCGATACCAACAAAATGAATGCGCTTGATCCGTCTCATTTCAGGGATCATGGTGCGAAGTTGTGCGTACTTTTCTGTTTTTGTCATGTTAACCCTTGTTCGCTACCGTGGCGCATATATCTGCCACTCGTTGAGTGGCATCTAACACTGCAACGCCGCGTGCCTTTAACCCCATTTGGAGTAAAACTTGTCTGTCACTGGCAAATAGCTGCAGTTTATCTGCAAGCAAATCTGCATTTAAAATGGTTTGAGGCAATAAAAAACCTGCCCCGGCATCGACTAACACGGATGCATTAATCGTTTGATGATCATCCACCGCTTGAGGATATGGCACTAAAATACTCGGTAAACCTACCGCGGCAAGTTCTGATACGGTTAACGCGCCTGAACGACAGACCACGACATCTGCCCATCGATATGCCGCTTCCATATCATCAATAAATTCAGCAACATTAACCTTGTCCAACTGATTAAGGTGTTGATATGCGGCCTTCACTGAATCAAGGTTATTTTTGCCTACCTGATGCCACACAGTTACCGAATGTTGATGGGATAATTTGGCTACCGTATTGGGTAACGTTTCATTGAGCACTTTCGCCCCAAGGCTGCCACCGACAACAAGCACTTTTAAGGCGTCCTCGTTAAGGGGTTTAGCTTCATCACCTAATGACACCAACTCTTGCCTAATCGGGTTACCGACGACTTCAACATTTTTTACTGTGCTGGCGAAGGTATTGGCAAATGCACAAAGCACTTTAGTCGCAATATTGGATAGTAGCTTGTTGGTTAAACCTGGTATCGCATTTTGCTCATGCAGCACCACAGGCACACCTGATAATTTAGCCGCTACGCCACCGGGGCCGCTGGCAAATCCGCCCATTCCCAAAACAACATCCGGTTTAAAATCATCAATAACTGCTTTTGCCTGAATAATAGAGCGTATGACTTTAAACGGAGCTGAAAGCTTACGTAATAGACCATTGCCACGAACACCTTTGATATCGATAAATTCAATATCAAAACCATGCTGTGGTACTAATCGCGCTTCCATTCGATCAGCGGTTCCTAACCATCGCACTTGCCAGCCTTTAGCCGCTAGGTGTTTTGCCACGGCAAGCGCTGGAAAAACATGACCACCAGTACCACCGGCCATCACTAATAATTTGGGAGAGCGACCATAAGCAACTGCACTTGTATTTGTCACGACTTAGTCCTCCCTTGCACTGCTTGTATCAAACTCACTCGCCTTTCATAATCAATTCTGACTAACAGCATAACTGCTGCGGTCATCACCCATAAACTACTGCCACCATAACTGATAAATGGCAATGTCAGTCCTTTGGTTGGCAACATACCAATACTGGCACCTACGTTAACGACGGTTTGGAAGCAAATCCAAATACCCACACCGTAAGCCACATAACTTTCAAAAGGGCGTTGCATTTGCAAACATAAGTTGCCTAATCGAATAGCACGTAAAGCAATAAAAAATAGCGTCACTAATACACAAATAATGCCTATGAAACCGAGTTCTTCGCCAATTACCGCAAAAATAAAGTCGGTGTGTGCTTCGGGTAAATAGGCTAATTTTTGAATACTATTGCCTAAACCTTGCCCCAGCCAATCACCACGACCATATGCCATAAGAGACTGAGTTAACTGATAGCCACTACCAAATGGGTCATCCCATGGATCCATAAACGAAGTCACTCGGCGCATACGGTAAGGTTCAAACAGAACCAACAATACGAACGTGGCCACACCTAATAAAATCAGCACCATAAAGTCGATAATTCTAGCGCCGGCCAAAAATAACAAACTCACAGTACAAACGAACAATACGACCACAGTGCCTAAATCTGGCTGTAATAATATCAATACTGCGAACAGGCCATAAACACCAATCGGCTTGTAAAAACCTTTACGGTTGTCACGTAATTCACCATGACGACGCACCAAATAACCCGCCATGTATACAATAAAAATAAACTTTGCTATTTCAGCAACTTGTATGCGAATAGGCCCGATAGATAACCAACGCCTTGCACCATTCACCGAGGTACCAATAACCAGTACAGCACACAACATAACCAGCACGCCTATCATCAACATGCCGCTGTTTTTTTCCCAGTAACTGACGTCTGCTTTAAGAACCACAAAGGCAATGACCACGCAGCCGATTAAGTAAAAAACATGACGCCCAATAAAATGAAATGGATTACCGGTTAGCTTCTCCGCTTCTGGCATAGATGCGGACATCACCATCACAAATCCAAAACACATCAAGCTAATAATCGCGACTAAAAATGTCCTGTCATATAACGGCATGCCTGGCGTATTATTGTCCGCTAATAATGATGGCCAAAGCCCATTTAGGCTTTGTTTGAATAAGCTTAATTGCTCATTACTGGCCATCTAACTGCTCCACGCATAACTTAAAGTCATCGCCACGTGCCATAAAGTTTTTATACATATCCAAACTGGCACAGGCTGGCGACAGCAACACAATATCACCAGAGAAAGCCAATTGCGCTGCCTGATCAACCGCTTCTTTCATGCTGCTAACACTGATACTGTCCGCTTTTAATTTCGCGATTTTATGACCATCTTTACCTAAGGTAATCACTTTTGCGACATGCTCTAATGCGGGCGTTAGCGGCGCAAAATCAGCCCCTTTACCATCGCCACCAGCAATTAAAAACACTTCCCCTAAATGAGTGTTTAATCCCTGTAAAGCTGCAACCGTTGCGCCTACATTGGTGGCTTTTGAGTCATTGATGTAAGTCACACCATCGACTACCGCAACCAATTCACAACGATGGCTTAGCCCTTTAAAGCTGCTTGCCACTTCGATTGCAAAGGCTTTATCAACACCGCACGCATCCACTAATGCCATCGCAGCAAGTAGATTGGCATGGTTATGCGAGCCTATCAGGGTGACATCGTTCAAATTCATGATTTCACTGTCACCGTGAAAAATCTTACCGTCGCTCAACCCCCACTCGTCGCCTTCTGGCACCCCTAAACCAAAGGTATTTTGGTTCATGGGTTCAAGCGGGAACGTTAATTCATCATCGCGGTTATACATGACAAATTTGCTTTGAGGATATAAATTTAATTTGGCTTCACGATAAGTGTTGATACTGCAGTATCGATCCATATGATCTTCACTGATATTCAAACACGTTGCCGCTATGCAATTGAGTGAAAAGGTTGTTTCAAGCTGAAAACTCGACAGCTCAAGCACATAGTAATCAGCATCTAATGCCAATAAATCTAGAGCCGGAATACCAATGTTACCGCCCATAACCACTTTTAAATCCGCGGCTTTAAGCATGTCGTAAACTAAAGTGGTGACGGTTGATTTACCATTAGAACCCGTAATGCCAATTACACATGGTTTTCTATCGGCAATCTCTCTAGCAAAAAGCTCAACATCACCAATAACTTCAATACCCATGTCGCTGGCAGCTTTCACTTCTGGCGTATCAACCGCAATGCCTGGGCTGATAATAATTTGTTTGGCCTGCACTAAATAGCGGCAATCAAAACCACCAGTGATCAGTTCAATGTCTGAAAACTCTTTTGCTAGCACATCTTCACCCGGAGGATTACGACGACTATCCATTACTAAAGGTTTGATGCCTTGTGCAACTAAATAACGCACTACTGAGAGCCCAGTGGCTCCCAGTCCTAACACTATGTGCGTGTAATTGGATTGCATAATAATTTACCTTAACTTCAAGGTCGCGAGACCCAATAACACAAGGAATAACGAGATAATCCAAAAACGCACAATCACACGCGGCTCTGGCCAACCTTTTAATTCATAGTGATGATGGATGGGTGCCATCCGAAAAATACGCTGCCCTCTAAGCTTGTATGATCCCACTTGTAAGATGACTGAAACCGTCTCCATTACAAATACACCGCCCATGATGATCAAGAGGATTTCTTGGCGCACTAATACCGCGACAGTGCCCAGTGCTGCACCAAGTGCTAGCGAACCGACATCGCCCATAAAGACCTGTGCAGGGTAAGTGTTAAACCACAAAAAACCGAGTCCAGCACCAACAATAGCGGTGCATACAATGACTAATTCACCCGCTTCTGGTAGGTGTGGTATGTGTAAATAATTAGCAAATTGTGCGTGCCCTGAAAGATAGGCTATCAAAGCAAATGCACCGGCAACCATTACCGTTGGCATAATGGCTAAACCATCCAAACCATCGGTTAAGTTTACCGCGTTACTTGCACCGACTATGGTGAAATACGCTAAAAAGATAAACACGATACCAAGTTGTGGCATCACATCTTTAAAAAACGGGACAACAAGCTGGGTTTCACCAGGAATGGCTGATGAGGCATATAAATAAAATGCCACCACTAACGCAGCAATCGACTGCCCAGCGTATTTCCAACGGGCAATTAATCCCTTAGAGTTTTTCTTGACCACTTTTAAGTAATCATCTAAAAATCCAATCGCACCAAAAGCGGCTAATACAAACAGCATAACTAACACGTAGCGGCTAGATAAATCACCCCACAATAAAACACTGATAAAAATGCCAGCAAGAATAAGCAGTCCACCCATTGTTGGCGTTCCGCGCTTACTAAAGTGCGACTCAGGTCCATCGTTGCGAACGACTTGACCAATTTGCAATAACTGCAAACGTTCAATGAGCTTAGGCCCCCACCAGAGACTAAAAACTAATGCAGTGAGCAAGCCCAAAATAGCTCTAAATGTCACATAAGAAAAAACGTTAAACCCACTATAAAATTGGGTTAAATATTCGGCCAGATAAACCAGCATCTACACTAACTCCCCAAACCCGAAGGCATCTACTAACAAATCGACCACGCGTTCCATTGCCGCGCTTCGAGAACCTTTAACTAATATGGTCGCCTCGCCTGGCAACTGATTTAATTGTGCTATTAATGCCTGAGCCAGCGCAGTGACATCTTGAAAATGTGTGCTACCAAATGCTTTACTGGTATTGGCAGATAAGCTGCCACAACAATAAAGTGCATCAATATTAGCCAATTTTGCTTGTTGCCCGAGCTGTTCATGCAAAGGGGCAGCATTGTCACCTAATTCGCCCAAATCTCCCAGCACTAAACACCGATAACTATCACGTTGTTGCAACCAGGATATCGCAGCCTCTACTGAACTCGGGTTGGCATTGTAACTGTCATCAACAATTAAGAAGCGCCCGAGTACTTTAGGCATCATTCTGCCTTTTACTGGCTGTAACAGGCTTAACCCGCTGGCTACTTTTGTTAAATCGAGCCCTAATGCAATACACATGCAGGCTGCGGCTAATGCATTGCTAACTTGGTGGATACCCGCTAAAGGCAATTGCACCGCAATTGATTGCGTTAAATATTCAAGATTAAATGCATAACAGCCGTGCATGTCGGCTTTTAAATCGGTTGCACGTACATCGGCTTTAATACCCTGAACACGCGAAAAGTGCAGCTGTTTAAATCCAGCGGCTTTAGCCGACATAAACTCAGCAAAGGCATCATCGGCATTAATCACCGCCACACCATCTTGTTTAAGATGATTGAAGATCTCTGATTTTGCCTCAGCAATACCTTCAACAGAACCAAAGCCTTCAAGGTGTGCACTGCCAATGTTATTTACTAATGCCACTTGAGGTTGCACCAGCGCGCTAGTGTAATCAATTTCACCTTTATGGTTTGCACCAAGTTCAAACACACCATACTGATCGCCCGCAGACAAACGTAATAATGTCAGTGGCACGCCAATATCGTTATTAAAATTCCCCGCAGTAAACAGCACTTGAAATTGTTGCGACAAAATAGTGGCAACCATTTCTTTAACGCTGGTTTTGCCATTAGATCCGGTTAATGCCACGGCAATAGGTGCCACCTGTTGGCACACAAAGCGGCCTAGTTGGCCGAGTGCTTTATGGGTGTCTGACACCACAACTTGTGGCACATTTAAAGGTAACTGTGTTGAAACTAATAGTGCTTTAGCCCCATTTTCAACGGCCTTGTTGGCAAATTCATGGGCGTCAAAACGCTCACCTTTTAAGGCAATAAACAAGCTGTCGTGATCACATTTACGGCTGTCAGTGCTTACGGCATTGATAATGATATCGTCGCCAATCAACTGGCCCTTTAACACCTTTGCTATTTGACCTAATGAAAGCGAAATCATAATGAAGCCTCCATTAACTGCATCGCCAATGCGCGCTCATCATAATTCAATCGTTTTCCTGCCACTTCTTGATAGGTTTCATGTCCTTTGCCTGCCAATAAAATAATATCTTGAGGTTTCGCTTGCGCCACAACTTGCTTGATAGCGCTTATCCTGTCGATGTTTGACTGGGCCTGTTCTGGTATAGATAATCCTGCTAAGACATCATCGATAATGGCTTGCGGATCTTCGCTTCGAGCATTATCACTGGTGATCATGACACGGTCTGCAAAAGCTTCAGCGGCTTGTGCCATCAGTGGGCGCTTGCCTTTATCTCGGTCGCCACCACAACCAAATACACACCATAATTGTCCATGGCAATGTACTCGCAGCGCTTTTAAAGCTTGCTCAATTGCATCTGGCGTATGAGCGTAATCAACCACTAATGTAGCTTTACCCTGGCTAGAAAAACGTTCCATGCGTCCCGCTACAGGCTTTATTTGAGGCAGGACCTGAAGAATGTCAGCCATGTCGACACCTTGTAACGACAAGGCCGATATTGCAGCTATCACATTAGATAAATTGAACTCACCTAATAACGGGGACGCTAATTTAGCCTGTAACTTATTTGAACCATCACTTGCTGGATAAGCCAAAGTAGCGCTAACCCCAAGATCATTAAATACCGTATCTAGACAGTAAAAATCAGCCTTAGCATTGTTCACACTAAAAGAATAAAACTGCGTTTTTGAGGGTTCAGAGTTAGCCGAAGCTTGCGTAAATGTATTTAGCCAACTTGCACCAACGGCATCATCAAGGTTAATCAAGCCATTTTTTAACGAGGCAAATTTGAATAAACGCTTTTTAGCCGCGGCATATGAATCCATATCACCATGGTAATCAAGATGGTCTCGGCTTAAATTAGTGAAAACCGCGGTATTAAAAGGTACCGCTTCAATGCGGCCTTGCACCAAGCCATGACTTGATACTTCCATCGCACACACAGTTGCACCTTGCTGCTCAAATCCCGACAATTGCTGCATCACGGTGATGGCATCGGCAGTAGTGTTACCACTGTCAATGAGTTCACCCCATAAACCATTACCTAGCGTGCCCATAACAGCCGCTTTTTGCCCCAATAAAGTGACCAATTGAGCAATGATTTGGCTGACTGACGTTTTACCGTTAGTGCCAGTTACACCAATCACGTTAAGCTGGTTAGAAACTGCATAGTATTGAGCTGCGACTGCTGAAAGCTGCCTGCTAAGTTGGCAAAAATGAATTACAGGTACAGCATCAATCCAATCGACTTTTTCATGCTTTTGGGGATCATCAGTATGTGCCAACACCGCTGTGGCGCCTTTTTCAATGGCCGCGGTGATATATTCTCGACCATCCACTTTATATCCAGGCAACGCCACGAACACTTTACCTGTTTCAGCTAAGCGGCTATCAAGTGTTAAACCACAAATAGTTTCAGCCCCGGCATAATAAAACCAGGGCGCAAGTAAATCTTTTAGTAACATCATTCTGCGCTCCTTGGCGCAGACGCCATCTGTATGGCTTCACGTTTGGAAATAGGCTCAACGTTTAGCATTTGTAATGCCCCCGACATGATTTTTGCAAAGGCGGGGCCAGCTACGTCGCCGCCATAATACTTATCGCCTTTGGGTTCATTAATCACGACAGAAATAGCTAATCTTGGGTTATGGACAGGGGCAACACCTGCAAAAATGGCAACATAATCATCACCATAACCACCGGCCACCGCTTTACGGCTGGTACCCGTTTTACCCGCAATTGGGTAACCATCAATGTGTGCTTTTGTCGCTGTTCCGCCAGTTTCAGTTACCCCAACCAGCATCTGCATAACATCATTAGCCACTTTTTCTGATAAAACCTGTTGCCCTTTAGGTGCTTCTTTTAGCTTTAAAATAGACACAGGATACAGCACGCCACCACTACCTAACGTGGCATACATACGTGCCAATTGAAGCGGCGTTGCGGTAAAGCCATAACCAAATGATAATGTGGCGCGTTCAAAGTCAGACCAACGACGACGGTCATGAATTAATCCCGCACTTTCACCGGTTAAATTAATGCCAGAGTAATTGCCTAACCCCATTGATTGGTAGGTACCAAGTAATTGCTGAACCGGCATAGATAAAGCCAGTTTACTGATACCTACGTTTGATGATTTAACCAAAATTTTTGCTAGCGACATGTCGCCATAATTATTTGAATCACGCACCTGACGACCACCAATGCGCATCCAACCAGGTGAGGTTGGGATCAATTCATCCGATTTTACCGTTCCGGCTTCTAATGCCGCAGCGACCACAAAGGGTTTTACCGTCGAACCAGGCTCAAAGGTGTCGGTTAATGCACGATTTCGCATACGATGCGATTGTAAATTATCGCGAGCGTTGGGGTTGTAGGAAGGTGTATTCGCCATGGCCAGAACTTCACCAGTGAGTACATCGATGACCACAACCGATCCAGAGGTGGCTTGAAAGGTTTCTGTGGCGCGCTTAAGCTCTCGGTAGGCTAATTGCTGGATGCGTTGATCAATACTTAACACAATATCGTTAGAACTTTCACCCTCTTGAACTATGTCTAAACGCTCAACCACACTACCGTCACGCGACTTTCTCACTTTTTGTTTTGACGGCGTGCCCGTTAGCCAGGTGTTATAAGTATTTTCAATACCTTCAATACCCACATCATCAATATTAGTAATACCAATTAACTGAGCAGCAATTTCGCCCGCGGGATAATAACGACGAGATTCTGATTTGAGGTAAATGCCACCAATTTTTAACTGCTCAATATAATCAGCTACAGCGGGGGTTACTTGGCGTTTTAAGTAAACAAAACGCTTTTTAGGATCGCGTTTTACTTTTTGCACCAGCGTATCAACAGGCTCTTGTAATACATCCGCCAATGCTTGCCAACGACGCATATCGACAAAGGCTTTTTGATCGTGTGCGTGCTTAGGATCTGCCCAAACGGCACGAACCGGCACACTTACCGCTAACATGTCGCCATTGCGATCGGTAATTAGACCGCGTTGCACCTGATTGCTCGTGGTACGCAAAGTACGCATATCACTTTCATGGCGGAGTTTATCTGGCTCAATAATTTGTATATAAGCTGCGCGAGCAATCAAACTCACAAATAACAGCAAGACAAATCCCACCACAACGTATAAACGCCATGGGATCAGTTCAGGATTTTGCTTACGCTTTGCTTGTCTTGACATATTCCCTATGCTCAATTGGCCCTAATCACCACTTCCTCTTTAGGAAGCGGTCTGGACATATTCAAATCTTTAGTCGCTATTCGGGTCACACGGCTATGTTCCGACTGTGACTGTTCTTCTAATAATAAATTGCGCCATTCAATATCTAAGTGGTCTTGTTGCTGTAAAAGCTGATCCCATTGTGAGGTTAATTTTCGGCTCACATGGCTGGTATAAACCACTGCTACCGCATTAATCATCACCACAATACTGAGCAATACCACCCATTTGTGATGCCAGATATCTTGCAAAACAAGTCGAGGTAGATTCAGTGCTGACTGATTCACAATGCTAACCTCAGTACGCTAAGCGTTCTGCTACACGCAGGACTGAGCTACGTGAGCGAGGATTTTGTTCAATCTCTTCATCTGACGGCTTCATAGCCTTACCCATTGACTTCAACTTTCGCGATTTATTAATTTCATCTTCGGTAATGGGTAAACCATGCGGCACACTTTCGCCTTGGCTGTGACGACGAATGAAACGTTTTACCATGCGATCTTCTAATGAATGGAAACTAATAACCGATAATCGGCCTTCAGGTGCAAGGACTTTTAACGCCCCTTCTAAAGCCTGATCAATTTGCTCCAACTCACTATTGATATAAATACGAATCGCCTGAAACACCCGTGTGGCTGGATGCTTATTACGTTCTTTGTTTTTGGTAATGCGGGCAATCAAATCGGCTAAATCTTTGGTGCGTAAAAAGGGTTTCTCGTCTCTATCTGCAGCGATACAGCGCGCTATATGACGGGAATTTTTTTCTTCGCCATAGGTTTTAAACACCCATGCCATATCTTCTATTTCTGCTCTTGCTAACCACTGAGCAGCCGTTTCACCCTGACTATTGTCCATGCGCATATCTAAAGGGCCATCGCGTAAAAAGCTGAAACCTCTATCGGCATCATCAAGTTGCGGTGAAGACACACCTAAGTCCAACAGCACACCATTAATTTTGCCAACCAGCCCTAACTCTTCAACATAATCGGCTAACTGGCCAAAACCACCGTGAACAATTTGAAAGCGTGGGTCGTCAGCAAATTGCTTCGCAGCTTCAATCGCTTGTGGGTCTCTATCAATGGCAATTAAGCGACCATTGGGTCCTAAATGGCTAAGCACATGTCGTGAATGTCCACCGCGGCCAAATGTGCCATCGATATAGATGCCATTTGGATCGATATTAAGACCATCGACGGTCTCTTTTAATAACACGCTTAAGTGGGCAAACTCTTGACTCATTAGGGTCTTCTTTTTATTCCATTACAGGGTGAAGTGGCTCAATCTTTCATGATTGGCTAAATTCTGGTTGCTGATCAGCTCATGGTTTTGTTCCATTTGCAGCTGCCAAGCACCTTCTTCCCATAATTCAAATTTATTTAATAAGCCTACCAACATGGTTTTCTTTTCCAAATTGGCAAAACTTCTGAGTATTGGTGGCACAACGATGCGCCCATGGCTGTCAAGCTCACACTCTTGGGCATAACCCAATAATTTTCGCTTTAACGAGCGTTCTGTGGGATCGATATCTGATAACTGCAGCAGCTTAGTTTCCATGAGTTCCCACTCATGCAAGGGATAAATTAACAAACAGGGAGAATTAATATCAACGGTGATAATAAGCGTGCCATCGTGCCCATTACGTAACGCATCACGGAATCTCGCTGGCATAGCGATCCGTCCTTTTGCGTCCATATTGATTGCACTTGCGCCTCTAAACACGTCTATAAAGTCCTTGTTTTTTTAATTTGATCCACAATGATCCACTTTTTCCCACAAATGCTAAGTTTAGGGATACAACACAAGGGTTGTCAAGGGATGTGAACATATATTAAATCCAGACGCCAAGCGGCTTAGCAGCAAGTTTTCATAAAGTGTAAAAATGGTTGGCATAAAGCGAATAATTACCCGTGGATATCTGAGTTAATGAATAAAACCAGACACATATAGGCGGTTATTTCAGCAGTTTTGATCATAGGTGGGAGAAATAAACAATCACATACAGCAGATCTCAGCGACAATGGAAAACGATTTAGTGATATTTAGTTTCATTTTTAGCCGTTTTCTTTAATGAAACTTAATGTTTAAGCAGGTCAAAAATAGCGCTTTCGTATGAATTCAGCCTGATGGTGGTCCATTAACTGCTCATAAACAGGCAAAAAATATTAGACTAATTTTTAATCGACACTGGCCGATATAAAGATAACAATTGCAATGCGCTCGATAAAGGATCTGAGCGATGAGCATTAAAGGAGTATCAGATGAACTTAGACAGCATTTATAGCATGCTTGCTACACCAGTACGTTTAATCAGTAATCGTAAGCGTATTGTTGACCGTGTCGATGTTACCAGTGAAATAGCCGCTGACAGCCATGAAGCCCCACAGTCTCAATTGCCTCCTACACTAGGTAAGCACACCTCGTTAGCTGATAAAAAAGTGGCTCCCATTAAGGAAGATGAACATCTTGAATACATCACCGATGATGATGCACCACTTAAAGAACTAAAAGTTCCCATTAAGCATATTGATGTTGAAGCTTAGCCAATGCTTTGATTACATCATTGGGTGCTAACCTGTTTAACGGCTTTAAGCCAGCCGTGATACAAGGCTTGTCGTGAGTCATTATTCATTGTGGCGGTAAAAATCCGATCTGTGGCTAAAATGGATTGTAATTCCTGTGTCGATTTCCATACCCCCACAGCCAGTCCTGCCAGAAACGCGGCGCCCATTGCTGTGGTCTCACTGACTTTAGGTCTTAACACATGCACATCGCTAATATCTGCTTGAAATTGCATTAAGAAGTCATTTGCCACCGCGCCACCATCGACACGAATTTGGCTTAATGTCACCCCTGAATCTTTACTCATCGCATCAAGTAAATCACGAGATTGATAGGCAATGGATTCTAATGCAGCGCGAATAATATGATTTCGATTGGCACCACGGGTTAAACCAACAATGGCCCCTCTTGCATCGGCATCCCAATAAGGCGCTCCAAGTCCGACAAATGCAGGCACAACATAAACCCCATTAGTGTCGCTCACTTTATTGGCATAATACTGGGTGTCATAAGCATCTTGTATTATGCCTAATTCATCCCGTAGCCATTGAATAATAGCACCGCCCATAAACACCGAACCTTCAAGGGCATAACAGGCTTGCCCCTTATCACCAATCGCCACCGTCGTTAACAAGCCGTGTGTTGATGTCACGGCTTTATCACCAGTATTCATCAATAAAAAACAGCCAGTTCCGTAAGTGTTTTTTACCATTCCCGGTTGCAGGCACAATTGCCCAAATAAAGCAGACTGCTGATCACCAGCCATGCCCGCAACCGGAATGCCCTGGACGCCGGCAAGATCGGTATAGCCATAGACCTCACAGGAAGATTTAACTTCAGGTAACATTTGTCGCGGAATATTGAACAATTTGAGTAAGTCTTCATCCCATTGTTGAGTATGAATATTAAATAACATGGTGCGCGAAGCATTTGTTGGCTCAGTGACATGCACTTCACCTTGGGTCAGTTTCCATACTAGCCAAGTATCGACTGTACCAAATAATAGATCTCCGGCATCAGCCTGTTCACGTGCACCAGTCACATTATCTAGGATCCACTGAATCTTTGATGCTGAAAAATACGGGTCTAACACTAAACCTGTTTTCTGCTGGATCAGGGTTTCAACATTTTGTGCTTTTAATTGTTGGCAAATTGCCTGGCTGCGACGACATTGCCATACAATGGCATTATAAATAGGTTTCCCTGTGTGCTTGTTCCACACTATGGTCGTTTCACGCTGATTAGTAATGCCGATAGCGGCCACTTCATTACGATTAATACCCGCTCGGGTTAGCACCTCATCTAATGAAGAGCTTTGCGATGACCAGATTTCCATCGGGTCATGCTCTACCCAACCCGCATAAGGATAATGCTGTCTAAATTCCCGTTGTGAAATTGCCACTATGTCAGCCCGATGATTAAACACAATCGCTCTAGAACTCGTGGTTCCCTGATCTAAAGCAACAATGTATTTATTCGCTGTCATATGATGATCTCTTTGTCGGAGGTGAAAGACTAAATATAGGTTAGCGTAAAAAATGAAACAACCAAGGTTTCAGCACAATTCCTTTAAAAAATACACAAAATTAATCACTTGCGTCACACTTATGAGCTTTGTAATACCACACTGCGGCAATTTTTTGAGCTTCAAAAAGGTACACACCAATACTGCAACGGGACAACCACTCCCCCTCTTGTTGCCACGAGACTTGTTCTACCGTACTGACAAAATCACCTGAAGTAACAGATTTTATCACCCGAGAATGGGCTCTATTGGCATCAGCAAAGTAATCTTTCATTGATTTAACAAGCTCATCCCTAGACGTTGTTTGGCTAGTCATCCCTGCACGGGTAACATCAAACCAATAGGCCTCCTTAGTTACCATCTGACCCATTAGCTCAGGGTCTCGCTCATTAAATGCCTCTATAAATTGCGCCACCATTTGTGATTTTTCATTAGCCTGAACGGTCAATCCCAGCCCAAAAATCAACACAACCCAGATCAATTTTGCCATAACTGTCCTTAAATAGAGTCAATATAAAAAAGCCCCGCTATGCGAGGCTAATGTAGAGTAACGAGCATTAAACTTACATTTTATAGCTTAATTGTACGCCAGCAAGCAACACATCACCTGTGGCTTCGCCATTTAAGGTTACTGAAGCTAAGCCCGCTAAATCTTGTTCTTCGCTAATAGGCGCATCACCGTACATTTTGATATAAGTGACCGCAAAATCTACAGTCAGATTTTTAGTCGCTTGATATCCTGCACCCACACTAAACCACAAGCGGTCAGTATCTGGAATAGTCGTTGTGCGGTATTGATCTTCAACAGCCGTTTGATCCAACGCCATCCCCGCTCTTAGGGTCCAATCGTGGTTCAATAGATAAGTACCGCCAACAGCGTAACGCCAATTATCTTTGAAGTTTTCGTTTTTAACTAAATCAGATTCTATATCGCCAATCGGTTTTTGCTCACCAGGAAAGTAAGCTACTAATTGATCAAATACACTCCATTGGGTCCAGTTTACGCTGGCATGCATGGCAAATTTTTCAGTTAACTGGTGATGAGAAGCTAATTCAGCAAAAGCAGGTAGCTCAATCGGTAAATACCCTTCAATCGACACATTCTGACCACCATCATAAAGCAAACCTGAAGCATGGCCGTCTAACTCTAATTTAACACCACTATGATAAGCCAAACCTAAACGGTGATCGGCGTTTATTTGCCAGCTTGCACCCGCTTTCCAACCCACACTGATATCATCACCTTCCATCGATTTAAGGCTAGTACCAGGATCCGGTAAACGACCAGCAACGGGTGCAGGTAAAGCAGGATTGGCTTTAATCGCTCCCACCCAAGCAGGCGTTGTTGCACCAATTTCGCCTTCACCGTACACCACACGTAAACCAGCACCTATACTAAATGCATCATCCAATTTATAGGCAATATTAGGGTTAAATTCAACGGTAGTGATCGAGGTTTTACTACCAAAAATAGCTGCTGCATGGGTCGGGTCAATTTCAGTCGCTAATCCGTAGTTAGAATTAACCGTTAAACCCCAAGTCCATTGATCGTTTAATTGATTAGAATAATAAAAGTTAGGAATAAATGCATCACCAGCAACGTCATGGGCACTGGCTGGAATATGCAGTGTTTGTCCACCAAACAAAGGTGAATCAAGAGCGATATCACCGGTAACATCGATATTTGGCATCACATACACACCACCGGCAGAAAGCTGGCGGCCTTCTAAATAACTCAACATAGCTGGGTTACGAGACTGTGCAGAGGCATTATCTGCCATGGCAGCTTCGCCTGCGAATGCACGGCCTAAACCGGTTGATGAAAATTCTGCTAATTGAAAACCTGCAGCTTGAGCTTGTGAAGTCGTTCCAAAAACAATGGCTGAAATAGCCACAGTAAGTATTGTTTTTTTCATTATATTCTCTTATTCATTGTTTTTATGTCGATTTAATTCAGCAAACTCATTTATAGAGTAAAAGCTCGACATTTATTCGCAGCAAGTTTACGGATCTAAAGCCTTATTGCAACAGCCAAGGTATAAATGCAACATCATAATTACTGCAGAATTACCGATAACTGGCTCACAAAGTGTGCTAAAAACATCCTTTTTATTAAGCGCTGTTAACTGAATAAATAAAACAATGATGTAGAGAAAAAATTTAACCATAATTATCAGTAACTAAGTCAACATAAATACCATTAACTTTGGTACAGCAGTAAGCTGAAAAAAATAGAAAATTAAAGCGAGGTGAGTGAATAAATTGGCCCATTAGCTTGTAACTAATTGTAAAAAAGCCAATAAAAAACCCTGCTAAGCAGGGTTTTTTTACTTATACACTAAAGAGTTAGCAGATAAGATTATAAGCTGTAGTACATTTCGAACTCTAATGGGTGAGTTGTACGTGCAACACGCTCAGCTTCAGCGGTTTTCAGTTTGATATAAGACTGAATAAAGTCTTCACTGAATACGCCACCTTTAGTTAAGAACTCATGGTCAGCTTGTAAGTTTTCAAGAGCGTTTTCTAAAGATGTTGCCACTTGTGGGATTTCTGCCGCTTCTTCAGCTGGTAAATCATACAAGTCTTTGTCCATTGCATCGCCTGGGTGGATCTTGTTTTGGATACCGTCAAGACCAGCCATTAACAACGCAGCAAAACCTAAATATGGGTTTGCATGTGGATCTGGGAAACGCGCTTCAATACGACGACCTTTAGGGCTTGGCACTACAGGAATACGGATTGATGCACTACGGTTACGCGCTGAGTAAGCTAACATAACTGGTGCTTCAAAGTGTGGCACTAAACGCTTATATGAGTTAGTACTTGGGTTAGTAAATGCATTCAATGCACGAGCGTGCTTGATGATACCGCCGATATAATAAAGTGCGATGTCACTTAAACCAGCATACTTGTCGCCAGCAAATAAGTTCACACCATCTTTAGATAATGACTGGTGAACATGCATACCACTACCGTTGTCACCAACAATTGGCTTAGGCATAAAGGTTGCTGTTTTGCCATAAGCGTGCGCCATGTTGTGAACAACATACTTTAGAATTTGGATTTCATCCGCTTTCTTGGTCAATGTGTTGAAACGTGTAGCGATTTCGTTCTGACCTGCTGTAGCCACTTCATGGTGATGCGCTTCAACAACTTGACCCATTTCTTCAAGCACTAAACACATAGCGCTACGTAGATCTTGTGATGAATCAACTGGTGCGACTGGGAAGTAACCGCCTTTCACCATTGGGCGGTGACCCGTATTACCTTCTTCATAACTTTTTGCAGAGTTCCATGCAGCTTCTTTTGCGTCGATTTTCACGAAACAACCTGACATATCAGTACCAAAACGTACGTCGTCAAATAAGAAGAACTCTGGCTCAGGGCCAATAAGAACCGTATCAGCAATACCGGTAGACTTTAAATATTCTTCAGCTTTTTTAGCGATAGAACGTGGATCACGGTCATAACCCGTCATGGTACCTGGCTCTAAAATATCACAACGGATAAGCGCAGTTGTTTCTTCTGTGAAAGGATCAAGTACGAAAGTTGATGCATCAGGCATTAATACCATGTCTGATTCGTTAATGCCTTTCCAGCCAGCAATAGAAGAACCGTCAAACATTTTGCCGTCTTCAAAAAAATCCGCGTCAACTTGGTGAGTTGGAATAGATACGTGCTGCTCTTTACCTTTAGTATCGGTAAAACGTAAGTCAACAAACTTAACTTCTAATTCTTCAAGTTGCTTTAATACTGATTCAACTGACATTCTCAAGCCTCCGGTAGGGTCAAGGGTATTCCCTTCTTAATTTAATCTTACTGTTTACCAAGTACATTTTACTTAGTTAAACCAATGTAAAACAGTGATGTTCACATGATGTCACTTACTAAGCTATTTTTATGCCAAATATATAACCTATTGAATTATATCAATTTGATTTTTTTGCATAAAGAAATAACTATTAGGGCGCACCAAAAAGATCCTTCACCGCACCAATACAGTGCAACAGTTAAGGGCGACTGCACTGTAATTGAACATGTCGAGTATATAGAGACTCATTAGCAAAAAGTGCACTTAGATAACAATTTACCAAACCTAATTCAGAAAACAGTGTTCTTGATGTTTATCTGGCTTTGAGTAATCAAAATGACCATTTACCCCAGATAAGTCGAAATATATCTGTCCAAACGGGTGAAAATAACAGGTGTTCAAAAAAAATCCTATCTACTGAAGCCTTGCTGGAGTAGAATGGCACGCTTTTTTATGGTGGCTATAATTAATAGCGACTGTAAATAATCCCCTTTTTTTGTTTGATGGTATAGAGGTTTTATCCGTGCTAGAGAATTTACGTAACATCGCCATTATTGCACACGTTGACCATGGCAAAACAACCCTGGTAGACAAGTTGCTGGCGCAGTCAGGAACCCTTGCATCTCGAGGAGAAGCTACTGAGCGGGTGATGGATTCAAACGATCTTGAAAAAGAACGTGGGATCACCATTCTGGCAAAAAACACTGCCATCAAGTGGAACGACTACCGTATTAACATCGTAGACACACCAGGTCACGCCGATTTCGGTGGTGAAGTAGAACGTGTTCTGTCTATGGTTGACTCAGTTTTATTACTAGTAGATGCAGTTGATGGCCCAATGCCACAAACTCGCTTCGTCACTAAAAAAGCATTTGCTCAAGGCCTTAAGCCAATCGTTGTTATCAACAAGATTGACCGACCTGGTGCACGTCCTGATTGGGTTATCGACCAAGTTTTCGATTTATTCGACAACCTAGGTGCAACTGACGAACAGTTAGACTTCCCTATTGTTTATGCTTCAGCATTAAACGGTTTCGCAACCTTAGATCCTGATGTAACTAGCACTGACATGACGCCACTTTTCCAAACCATCGTTGAGAAAGTTTCTTTCCCAGACGCTGATTCGGAAGGTGCATTCCAAATGCAAATTTCTCAAATCGATTACAACTCATACGTGGGTGTTATCGGTATTGGTCGCATTAAACGTGGTAGTGTAAAAACTAACCAACAAGTGACCATTGTTGGCGCTGACGGTAAAAAGCGTAACGGTAAAATGGGCCAGGTATTAGGTTATATGGGTCTTGACCGTACTGAAGTTGAAATTGCTAACGCTGGTGACATCGTGGCAATTACAGGTTTAGGTGAGCTTAAGATTTCTGACACTATTTGTGCTGTGACTGAAGTTGAAGCGTTACCACCGTTATCTGTTGATGAACCAACATTAACCATGACTTTCCAAGTAAACACTTCTCCGTTCGCGGGTAAAGAAGGTAAGTATGTTACTTCACGTAACATTCTTGACCGTTTACAAACAGAACTTGTTCACAACGTAGCATTACGCGTTGAAGAAACTGACAGTCCAGATCGTTTCCGTGTTTCTGGTCGTGGTGAATTACATTTATCAATCCTGATTGAAAACATGCGTCGTGAAGGCTACGAGTTAGCGGTATCACGTCCAGAAGTAATTCTTAAGACTGTTGATGGCGAACTACACGAACCATTCGAAACTGTGACTGTTGACGTTCAAGAGGAACATCAAGGTACCGTAATTGAAAAGTTAGGTATACGTAAAGCTGAAATGAAAGACATGCAACTTGATGGTAAGGGTCGTGTACGTATCGACTTTATTATCCCAAGCCGTGGCTTAATCGGTTTCCAAACTGAGTTCTTAACAGCAACTTCAGGTACTGGTCTAATTTATCATTCATTTGATCACTACGCACCGCACAAAGGTGGCGATATTGGTCAACGTGCTAACGGCGTATTGATTTCTAACGCAACGGGTAAAGCATTAACATTCGCATTATTCGGTTTACAAGACCGCGGTCGTCTGTTTATTGGCCACGCTGCTGAAGTGTATGAAGGCCAAGTTGTCGGTATCCATGCTCGCTCTAACGATTTGACAGTGAACTGTCTCAAAGGTAAGCAGCTAACTAACATGCGCGCATCAGGTACTGATGAAGCACAAGTGTTAACGACACCGATTAACTTAACGCTTGAACAAGCACTTGAGTTCATCGATGATGATGAATTAGTTGAAGTAACGCCTAAGAACATCCGTGTTCGTAAAAAGTTTTTAACTGAGAACGAGCGTAAGCGTCATAACCGCAGTTAATTGCAATTAATGAGTGGTGTCATAATTACCACTTATTAATATCTAAAAAGCCCAGATTATTCTGGGCTTTTTTGTGTCCGGTTGTTTTCAATGGAGAATAAAAACATTTAAAAATAGCTAGATATTCACAATAAATACATATAAATTCACATAAGTTATTTTATGGAGCGAGTAAATATGTTAGAAAATGTCAATGTTGCGCTACAAGCAAACGTGTATTTTGATGGAAAAGTCACCAGTCGCGCAGTTTTTTTTGCCGATGGTTCAAAACAAACCTTAGGCGTAGTATTACCTGGGGAATATACGTTTTCAACCTCTCAAGCAGAGAAAATGCAAGTGACTTCAGGCAATTTTGAAGTGCTACTACCAGATGCATCTGAATGGATGAACTACCCGGCTGGCACTCATTTTGAATTAGCTGCAGGCGTGAGTTTTAGCATTCGTACTCGCGCGGTAGCAGAGTATTGTTGTAGTTATTATTAAGCCCTTATTGATACTCTTCATGGCAGGCTCAGCCTTGGAAGCATTTTCAGGGCTAATTACTCTAAACTCTGGTTATTTAATTTCTTCAACATGATTGCCACTCCCTCTGACATATCATCATTTATCCTTAACTCAGCGCCATGACCTCAATAAATAACACCCTCAATAAGCATTAAGAAAGCGTTGTTAAATTTTGCAGTAGACAAACTTTTTGATTGAAAACGCATTAACGCCTTTATGATTAAACATTGCCCTTTTGTCATAAAGGTTTCAATACAAAGCGCAAGCTAAAAACAGATAATAACCCCAGTTGAACTCAATCTCCTATCAACGGGTATTTTTGGTAAATCAGCCTAAATAAACTATGCTAGTTTTTGCTTCAAAAAAGTCTACTATAACAGTTGTCACTCGATGAGAAAGGAATCAAGATGCGACTTATATTATTACTCAGCCTACTTAGCATTGCCTTATGCAGCAACGCTGCGGTTTATCGGTGGGTCGATGAAAATGGCAAGGTACATTATAGCGATGAGCCACAGCCGAATGCTGAGCTTGTCGAGGTAAAACAAAATACCCAAAACACCATTGAGCTGCGTGAAGCCAAAATAAAGTCTCCTATCGCACCTGAGCTTGACGCTGCCACGGAAACGACCATAACGATTATTTCACCGACCCATGAAGAAACCATTCGCAGCAATGAAGGTAAATTCGATGTGACCGTAAGTGTTGCACCTAAATTATTACGAGGTATGTTTTTGGCCTTGTTTATCGATGGTGAAATAAAAGCTCAACCCCAAACATCCACAACCTTTCACCTTGAAGGCATTTATCGTGGTGAACATGCCATTGTGGTGAAAGCCTTAGATCAAAACGGCAAAGTCCTTGCATCTAGTTCTCCTAGAACCATCTATCTTCATCAAGCAAACTTGGTAAAGCGGCCTACCCCAAGAGCTGGGTAAGTATTAATATCATTAAAAACAATGAATTAATTTAACCTACTTAATTATCAAGAATAACCTTTGCTTGATGAAACTGGCTTGCAGGATGCACCATATTGGTGCACCATGATGGTGCAACCCAATACTCAGGACGGCAAATGGACACCAACAACCTACTAAATCATTTAGTCACTGCTGTGTTAGTTATTGATACTAACCTTAAGCCGCGCTTTGCCAACGCAGCGGCTGAACAATTATTGGCTGTCGCTAACCATAAGCTGCTTGAATTACGCCTACCCGATTTATATCAGTTTTTAGGCGTCGATGAACATATCCTGCGTGATGCCGTATCGTCAAATCAAGGCATTACCGTTAATACCGCAGCGTTGATTACCTTAGATGGCCAGCATCACACCATAGATCTGACCTTAATTCCTATTGAGAATGAACAAAACCTCAGCATTTTAGAGCTTCGCCAAGTTGATCAACAACGTCGTATCCACCAGCAACTTAATATGGATGCACAACAACAAGCAGCCCAATATTTAGTTCGCAATTTAGCCCACGAAATTAAAAATCCGCTCGGGGGCTTAAGAGGCGCTGCGCAACTATTATCAAGAGAACTTAACTCACCTGAATTAAAGGAGTTCACACATTTAATCATTGAACAGGCTGACCGCTTACGTGGTTTGGTTGACAGATTATTGGGACCGCAACGCCCAACACAACATACCGAGCATAATATCCATCAAGTAGTACAAAAAGTGCTAAAACTGGTTGAAATGGCTTTGCCCGACAACATCACGTTAAAGCGAGATTATGATCCTTCCATCCCCGACATTCAGATGGATCCTGATCAACTTCAACAAGCCGTGCTTAATATTGTCCAAAATGCGATTCAAGCATTAGACAATGGCGGTGGTGAAATTTTGATAAAAACCCGGACACAACATCAAGTCACCATTGGCACCCAAAGATATCGACTGGTTTTAGCGTTATCAATTATCGATAACGGTCCAGGGATCCCTCCCGAACTAATGGATACCTTATTTTATCCAATGGTCACCGGAAGAGAAGACGGCTCAGGCCTTGGTTTATCAATAGCTCACAACATTGCAAGACTCCATGGCGGACGCATAGACTGTGTCTCTGCACCCGGCCATACCGAATTTATCATTACGCTGCCATTACAATAATTTTAGACCTAAAGGCAGAACGAGGTAGCAAGATGACAATAAGCGAACAAGTATGGGTTTTAGATGATGATAGCTCCATTCGTTGGGTGCTAGAAAAAGCATTATCGGGTGCCAAGCTAACCAGTGCCAGCTTTGCGGCGGCTGAATCATTATGGCAAGCATTAGAACATTCACAGCCACAAGTCATAGTGTCGGATATTCGTATGCCTGGTACAGATGGGCTGACGCTATTAGACAGATTACAACTGCATTATCCGCATATTCCAGTCATCATAATGACGGCGCATTCCGATTTGGACAGTGCCGTTAGCGCTTATCAGGCCGGAGCGTTTGAATATCTGCCCAAGCCTTTTGATATTGATGAAGCTATCGCGTTAGTGGAGCGCGCGCTTACCCATGCGACCGAGCAAACACCTTCAGCCCCTGCAGAAGCCGCCGTTAAAACCCCTGAAATTATTGGCGAAGCTCCTTCAATGCAAGAGGTGTTTCGTGCCATTGGACGCTTATCTCGATCGTCTATTAGTGTATTAATTAATGGTCAATCAGGAACGGGGAAAGAGTTAGTCGCTGGCGCACTGCATAAACACAGCCCGCGCAAAGACAAATCGTTTATTGCACTTAACATGGCCGCTATTCCGAAAGACTTAATTGAATCAGAACTTTTTGGCCATGAAAAAGGCGCATTCACTGGCGCGGCGAATGTGCGTCAGGGACGGTTTGAGCAAGCCAATGGTGGCACATTATTTCTAGATGAAATCGGCGATATGCCGCTAGATGTGCAAACGCGCTTATTACGCGTACTGTCTGATGGCCAATTTTATCGCGTAGGTGGACATCAAGCGGTACAGGTAGACGTGCGAATTATTGCGGCCACCCACCAAAATCTCGAATTACTCGTTCAAAAAGGGACTTTTCGTGAGGACTTATTCCATCGTCTAAATGTGATACGAGTGCATTTACCGCCGTTATCTCAGCGCCGTGAAGATATCCCTCAATTAGCAACGCACTTTCTTACTTCTGCAGCCAAAGAAATTGGCGTAGAACCGAAAATATTAACCAAAGAAACCGCGGTAAAATTATCGCAATTGCCGTGGCCAGGTAACGTTCGTCAACTGGAAAACACTTGCCGTTGGCTAACAGTCATGGCCTCTGGACAGGAAATTCTACCTCAGGATTTACCGCCAGAATTACTCAAAGACCCAGTATCAAATCATCAAACTCAATCAGGTCATGGTGATTGGCAATCTGCTTTGAAAAGTTGGATAGATGAAAAACTCAGTGCGGGTGAAAATGATCTGCTCACTGAAGTTCAGCCAGCTTTTGAACGCATATTGCTTGAAACCGCATTAAAGCATACTCAAGGTCATAAGCAAGAAGCGGCAAAACGTTTAGGCTGGGGGCGTAATACGCTAACACGTAAACTTAAAGAGTTATCGATGGAGTAACCTCGTCTGAGTTGAGGCTACAGAGATGGCACCAGAATGAAGCCTAGATTTGCTCTAGGCTTCTGACCATCACTGAACAGTATCACCTAAACCGGATCTTGGTGAATAATCACTTCCGCCTCTTCGAAAGCGTTCTTGATCCTTAATCCTGTAGCATCGGCAATTCGATGGGCATCAAACAAAGGTTGGTTACCGTCTAACTCTAAATGTAACTGAATAAAAATGGTTTTACCTGACTGACGAGTACGTAAATCGTGTATGCCTTTTACATGGCTATCGGCCAATGCTAAGGTTTTAATCTGATCTCGAGTTTCAGCATCCAGTTCTCTATCAAGCAAGCTTTGTATTGAACGATAGCCTAAATCTAAAGCCTGCTGCCCAATAAAAAGTGCAATCAGCACAGCAAACAAACCATCGGCCCACCACCAGCCATAGTGAGCTAACACCAACGCCAGTAATACCGCAGAATTTAAAAACAAATCCGATTTATAATGCAATGAATCCGCTTCAACCACCGTACTGCTGGTTTGCTCTAGGGCTTTTTTCTGCAGTAACACTAATCCCAGTGTCACAATAATTGCGATAATCGATACCACAACACCTAAGGTTGCATGGGTTACTGGCACAGGATTTATCAGCTTTTCTCCGCCATAAAAAAGCAAAATACAGGCAGACCCCAAAATAAAACCCGATTGTGCTAACGATGCCAACGGCTCAGCTTTGCCATGACCATATCGATGGTCTTTATCTGCAGGAACAATTGCATAACGAATGGCAATAAAGTTGACGATAGATGCCATCGCATCGGCGAATGAGTCTGTTAGCGAGGCCAACATACTTGCCGAACCTGAATATAACCATGCAATTAGTTTTATGACAATCAAGCCTAGCGCAACGGCCACTGAGGCTCTACTGGCTAATTTGACCCAAAAATCATAATTTTGGTTGGTTTTCATTACCGGATTCATCCAATCATTAATCGTTATTAAGCTTTATAATAGCAATGATCAGGGCATGGCTTCGACAATGTTTACATCTTTTAACAAGATAAGACGGTGAAATTGTGATGCAAGCAGCAAACCGTTAAGTTAATAATTAACTTAACAGTTTGTGATGGGTGTTCGGCAACTGGTGACTATCTTTTTTTACCTTTTTTTTCTAAGCGTTGAGTAAACTTAGCCTGTTGTTCTGGGGTCAGTAACTGGTAGATTTCATTTTGCATTTTAAAATGCTGTAGCATTTGCGCCGCTTTGCGCTCTTGCTTGGCTGTAATGATCTCATGCGCCTTGGCTTCATCAAAATTAGCACTGGTGATTAAACTCACCATCTCAGCTTTTTGTGCAGCTCTTACATCTGCTGACGGCTTGTCTGGACGTTGTGCTTTATATTTTTCAACAATCGCTTTTACATCCGTTTTTTGCGCATCAGTAAGATCTAACTTACGGAGCATCTTATGCATGCCACTTCTTTGGTGACCATGTTGATATTTACCCTCTGATTGTCTCTCAACCTGCGTATCGGCTGTTGGCTCAACGACTGATTGAGCATAAAGCGGGCCAGTTAATAGTGCAGAACTTGCAATCAGAACAACAAGACCCACTTTAATTGGAAGACGTGTTTTCATAGCTATTACCTCGTTGATGATGGCTTATTTATTAAGCCTAAATGAATGTTAGTAAAGTTCACAACATGGAACCTAGTTTACCCATTGCAATGTCAATTTGGGTGTTATTAGCGTAAAGCTATGTAAACCCATGAAAATGAGTCAGTGATCAAGCTAACAAATTACTGTAAATGTTGTGATTTAATGAGAGCAAGTTAACGTAACGGCAACCTCATACTTACATGCCTTCGCCTTAAGCATAAAATTAGCTAAAGATTGTATTTCTTATTAAGGTCTAGCATGAATCTTACTTTCACACGCTCTTGGGCATTGTTGGCCATATTATTATTTTCAGCAGCATTTGCCTCCCCAGCGGCACAAGCATCATCTCAAAACGATTCGGTTTGGATGACCCAGCAAGCCGACCAAACAATTATTAAGCTACATTTTTTCTGGTCAGAAACCTGTCCACATTGCCGAAAAGCACACCCCTTTATCGATGCTTTAGGCGAGCGATTTGACTGGATAGCAGTAGAAGACTACCTCATAAGCCAGCCAGGTAATGTCGATAAACTCATGGGAATGGGCAAACTTACCGGCAGTGAACCAAAATCCGTCCCCTATTTTGCCGTTTGTGGCGAAGCCATCATTGGCTACAACAGCCACCAAGTGACAGGGCAATACATTGTTGAGCGACTAATAGATTGCTATAAAAAACAAGGCGGACAGCCTGACATAGGTAATAAACTTGCAGACTTTCTTACCCTAAATACCCCTGCTGATGAGCCACTATTTGGCACCTGCGCCGAAACAAGCAGTGCAGATGATGGCGCCGCAAGCACCTGTGGAATGTCACAATACACTGCCGACAGCAACACCACACAGGTAGCGGAACCTCATGTGCAACCAGTGGATATTCCATTAATCGGCGCGGTTCACCCAGAAAAAATGTCACTGCCTTTGTTAACGGTTGTGCTAGCGGGTGTTGACGCTTTTAACCCTTGTGCTTTTTTCGTATTACTGTTCTTACTCAGTATTATGGTTAACGCTGGCAGTAAAAAACGCATGTTGTTGGTCGGGGGGATTTTTGTGTTTTTCTCTGGCTTTATTTACTTCATCTTCATGAGCGCCTGGCTTAACTTATTCCAACTGCTTGGCGGTGGCGATGGCGGCATTATTATTACCTGTGCAGGCATATTGGCATTAGTGGCTGCCACGGTGAATATTAAAGACTACTTTTTTGGCCGAGGTGATGTCAGTTTATCTATGTCAGTGGAAAATAGAGGCAGCCTGATTAAGCGCATGGGTAAATTATCAAAGGCCAGCTCATTACCCACTATGATTGTCGGTTCATCCATTTTAGCCATTTTAGCCAATGCCTATGAGCTTTTGTGTACTGCTGGTTTCCCGATGATTTATACCTCGGTGCTCTCGATTTCAAACTTAGATGTTATGGAGCGCTATCTGTATCTTGTTGCGTATAACGTCGTTTATGTTATTCCATTAGCGACAATTGTTATCGTATTCTCTATGACATTAGGCAAGCGTAAACTGACAGAAAAAGAAGGTGAAAAGCTTAAACTGATGTCAGGGATCATGATGCTAGGCCTTGGGGGGATGTTAGTGATTGATCCTATGTCACTGCAAAACCCTGTGTTATCTATAGGATTGATTATCGGTTCAATTATCTTGACATTTGTTATCGTCAAACTGGCTCAAGTATTGAAATTCAAATAATCGATTAATGTAAAACTGTGCAATGATGATGTCATCTCAGCCCGCCTTAAGCTAAAGTGTTTAAATGCATATTGAGGGCTGAAATGAATCGAATTTTACTTATTGACGATGATGTCGGATTATCAGAATTATTAACCCAACTTTTAGAAATGGAAGGGTTTGTCGTCAGCCAAGCTTACGATGGTCAAGCAGGGTTAGCGTTAGCATTACACTCTGACTGCGACCTTATCTTATTAGATGTCATGCTGCCCAAAATGGGCGGCTTTGAAGTCTTAAAAGGCATACGTAAACGTAAACAAACCCCCGTTTTAATGTTAACCGCTCGCGGTGATGAAATTGACAGAGTTATCGGCTTAGAAATTGGCGCTGATGATTACCTACCAAAACCCTTCAATGATCGCGAATTAATTGCGCGTATTCGGGCTATTTTGCGCCGTGCAAACGCTACCTTACAAGGGCAAGCATCGGCTGATTCATTAACACTGGGTGACTTATCCCTAGACCCTAGTCGTCAAGAAGCCTTTTGCAACGATCAGTTAATCATCTTAACGTCCACAGAATTTAGCTTGTTGTTTAATCTGTTATCCAGTGCGGGAGAGTTAGTCACCAAAGACACCTTAAGCGAAAATGTATTAGGGAAAAAATTGATGCCATTTGACCGCAGTTTAGATATGCATTTATCTAACTTGCGCAAAAAACTGCCCGAACGAACCGATGGTCGCGCACGGGTAAAAACCTTACGAGGCAAAGGTTACATTTGGATCCCCTAATGCGCACAACAGCCCCATTAAATAGATTGTTTTTTAAGTTGCTGATTGGCTTCTGGCTGTGCAGCTCGCTGACTATTGCATTAGTATTAATGCTGCCGATGCTACTGCAAAGCCATGATCGCGCACCATTAGAAGCACGATTACAGCAAGCGCTTCATCAAGTTGTTGAAGATATTCAACAGTCACCCGATATCCTTACCTCGGATAAGCTATATCAATTACAACGACAGTATTCAAAGCGCGACAGACCATTACGTATTTATTTAACCAACGACGATGGTCAGGTGATTAATAGCCGTAAAGTCCCACGCTCATTAAGACAATTTTTATTGATGGCAGAAGATGCCAAGCAGCCGATTAGCCACCAATTTAGAAATGAGTTGGTCTTTGGACCACTGTCTTTCAGTGTTAATCAACAAACCTATCAGGTTTATGGCAGAGTACCGGCCAGCCATCCTCGGCCTTGGTTTTTGTATTTTTCAGAAAACAAATTACTCACCGCCACTATCGCTATTTTATTCTCTGGCTTGTTATGCGGCCTACTTGCTTGGCATCTCAGTAAACCACTTAATAGCCTAAAACACTGCGCGAATGCCCTTGCTAAAGGGGACTTATCGCACCGTGCAGATAAAACTACCATCAGTAGAAACGATGAAATAGGCCAATTAGCTCAAGCCTTTAACAGTATGGCAGACTCAATTGAAACTATGATGCTTAACCAACAAAGGCTGATGGGTGATATATCTCATGAGCTACGAACACCTTTAACCCGCTTAAAACTGTCACTGGCATTGGCGCGAAAAAAAGGTCAGGACACCACAGAATTATCTCGTATCGAATATGAAGCCACCCAATTAGATGACTTAATCGGTGAGCTGTTAACCCTTTCAAGGGTCACACTGAATGCTAGCGAGGTGCGGATTTATACCGAGCTAAATGAAACGCTCAGCCAAGTGTTAGATGATGCTGAATTTGAAGCGGAACAACAGCACAAGCAGCTGCATATTGATATTGATGAACACCTTGCATTTGAACATTACCCAAAACCTTTGTGTCGAGCCATCGAAAACGTCTTACGTAATGCCATTCGCTACGCGAACAAACACGTTAATATTTCGGCCGCGATAAAGAACAAACAGGTAGTCATTGACATTAAGGATGATGGCAAAGGGATCGATGAAAAAGAACTTAGCGCGATTTTCAGACCCTTTTATCGCCCAGATAACGCACGAGATAGAATCAGTGGTGGCTGGGGGTTAGGCCTGGCAATTACTCAAGCGGCAATTCAAGCCCATAATGGGGATATTAAAGCGTTGAATAACAAGCCTAATGGACTGCATATCAAATTAAACATTCCCATTTAAACGACACATACTTTATGTATTCTAAAGAATAAACGTCCCCCTACTTTAATATGCGGTTCTGCTATGCTTAAAACTTAGGAGAATAAGTTAACAAGGGAAAGGAATGCGCCTCGAAATGACAACATGTCGTAAAGTAATATTATTTTGCTTTACGTTGGTTTTATCTATGAGCGTGAGCATAACTCATGCTGAACCATTTTACGTCGATGCCATTGAATACCCTCCCTATTTAATACAGCAGCAAACCGATAGGGGCGAAGCATTCGCTAAGCTATCTCAAGCCATGACATCATCGGGTTTCGAGGTGACGGCAAACTTTTTATCTTCCGCCAGAGTACATAAAAAATTAGTTAATCAAGATTGGTGTGCCAGTTTTGTTCCGCCATTTGAAACAAAGAAAAATCATAAACTTGTTCCATTATACGATGACATTTTAGAACTGAAATTACATCGATTAGTGCAACCGAGCCAATTTACAGGTGATAAGATTGAAGGGAAGCGAATTGCACAACTGCGGATGATGCAACCTGCAGGAGTTATCAAACAGTTCTCTGATAATGGTGCGAAATTATTTAATGTTGAGTCTATTCAACAAGGTACATATTTACTGATAAAAAAACGAGTCGATTATGTCTATGCCGATTTACACTCTATTACTTACGCAGCAAACCAACTTGGTTTTCCTTTAGAACAAATTCAAAGTTCAACTACAGTGTTCAGAAGATTTCCAATAGGAGTATGGATTAACACTTCCTGCCCACTAAGTCAGAAAATACTCAATCATTTAGATTCCAAAGGATTTAAAGCGTTATAGAGAACTAGTTTGCATAATCAAAATCAAATAATATCAAACTACTTAATATAGCTGATTTGTCGCTTCGCTAACGCTATAATGCACCGTTATTTTTTGAGGTAAGTCAGCATGTTTCATATCGCCCTTTACGAGCCAGAAATCGCCCCAAACACGGGCAACATTATTCGTTTATGTGCCAACAATGGTTCACATTTACATCTTATCGAACCCCTTGGTTTTGATTTAGAAGAAAAAAAATTGCGTCGTGCCGGTTTAGATTATGCTGATTTAGCATGTGTAACACGCCATAAAAATTATCAAGATTTTCTCATCGCTATGGCAGGAAAGCGCATCATGGCTTGTACCACTAAAGGCAGCCGCCCGCATACCCAAATCGCCTTTGCCGAAGATGATGTGCTGTTATTTGGCCCTGAAACCCGTGGCTTACCTATGGATATTATAAATGCCACCCCTTTAGAACAAAGACTGCGTATTCCTATGACAGCCAATAGTCGCAGCCTGAATTTATCAAACTCAGTTGCCATTATTAGTTATGAAGCCTGGCGACAACTTGATTTTGTAGGTGCCCAATGAAGCAACCCATTTCAATTGAAACTCAGCAACACGCGTTGATGATTGCTAAGTCGACCCAAAAAGAAGGTCAGACTAAAGAGCAAACTAAGCTGATTGCCAGTGGCATTGAAAAGGGCATTGCTGAATATAAAAAACAACAAAAAGCAAAAGCCAGACAAAGCGATAAAGCACGTAAACAACAAGCCAAACACAAACAACATGCTCAGCATGATGAGCCAGAATTAGAGTTAGAGTTAGAGTTTGATGACTCTAACCAGATCACGCCGGTTGTATGGGGGTTAATTTGTTTGCTGGCATTAAGCTGGTTATGTTTTGCTTGGTATATTTGGGGCTAAAAAGTGGCAAACAGCACCAAGAAGAAAAGTGTTGAATTGCGAAGGCCTATCACTTAACGGGGGATCAAACTAACCCCTCTCACCACTTGATAATTATCACTGTCATCATCTAAAAAATGAGCGCTTTGCTGCCATAACCACTGAGTTTGCGCTCCTACTGACGTAGCTGAAAATGAAAGCCTGATCAAAGCGGGGCGCTGCTTAATCTCTCCCTCCCCTAAAAAGGTAAACGCATCAGCTTGTTGATATAAAGTGAGTGATTGATATATATCGGCATTAACGCCATCAGAATACACTAATTGAATATCACTGCCACGTTGACGAAACCACCAGGTTTCACTATTCGCAAACCTTGCTCCCTGACTAACACTAATATACATATTTCGCCCATCTGCAGAACACATAATGGAACTGGTAACTCGTTTTGAGACCCCATTGGGGTTAGCCGCGCTACCTTGCCACTCGCCTATTAAAGAAGCGCAAAAAACATCAAGCGAGACCTTAGCGGCAAGTGCCGATATAGGCAGAGAACCGAAGAAAACAACGGTAGCCCACAAGCTGATTTTAAAACAATTCAATATCATCTTCTTGAGGCTTTGCAAGATGTTGTTGATACAGTGCTAAGGCTTGTGAAAGTGTGCCACCCTGTAAAATACAATCAAACAGTGCGAGCTCTTCCTCTAACGAATAACCATTTTTGATTTGTTGGTTAACTTGTTGCCAAGCTGCACGGGTATGCCTTGCATCTTGATCTCCTAACACTTCTTTGGTTAATCCCAATCCATTAACGACGTGCTGCAAACGTTGCGATAACCTATCGTAAAACTGAAATGCCATCACACCTTGATTTACCTTAGCTGCCAATTGCTGGCCATGATCAATGATCGCTTTAGGGGTGTCATTTTGCGTGGCCAAATAATGGTTAACCTGTTGCTGATGAGAAGCCATATCGGTAAATAACTCACCTAAACTTGCGACTTTTTGATCGCCATCATCTAGACCTAGCTCTATTTGCGCCATTGCCAAAATAAGCAAATTCATGGTTTCTTGGACATGACACCATGGCTCATCTAAGTTAGCTTGAGCGGTTGGTGGGTAGAGTGATTGGGTCGTTTTATTTTCTTCAATGAAATTTTCAGTCGAAGATATATCCACGGATATTTTTGCCATTTAATCAAACTCTTTAACAATGTTACTTAAAAATATACACCCGATAAAACAAAAGACCCACTGCTTAGTGGGTCTTTTTCGGCTTCAACGTAAATTACTGACCAAAACCACTGTCTTTGATATCAACCTGAGTCACTTCGCCATACTGTTTAGCAATATCGGCAATTTTACTGGCATTACCAATCAACACATACTGTAAGTGCTGTTGCGGGAAGTACTGTTTAACTAAACGTTGCGTTTCGTCTAAGGTTAAGCCATCCACCTTAGCTTGAAATTGATTTATAAAATTATCATCGAAACCATATAGATACATATCAGACATTAAGCCTGCCAATTGGCTAGCCGTTTCAAACTTAGGTGGGAATTGCCCTTTAACATAAGCTTTTGCTGAATCTAATGTCGCTTGATCTATGCCTGTTTGCCAAAGTCTAGCATAGGTTTTTAATGCTAAATCGATAGCCTCTTTTGTCGTTTCCGCTTTAGTAAAAGTACTGATTTGAAAAACACCGGCTTTTGAATAAGGCACAAATCCTGAACGAGCCCCATAAGTTAACCCCGCGTTAACCCTTAACTCATCATTCAACCATGAAGTAAAGCGGCCACCTAAAATGGTATTCACCACGGTTAAACCAACATAATCAGGATTATCATAACTTATCCCCATGCCCCCAATCACAAAGGTCGTTTCAATCGCATCGGATTTATCGACTAAAAGCACTTTGCTTTGGCTCATCTCTGGCAAACCTTGGCTTAAATTAGCCTGAACCACTTCTTCGGTATTTTGCCAATAACCAAAAGCCTGTTCTAACTTAGCTTGCATTTGTTGAGGGTCAAAGTCACCTACTACACTGATGGTCATATTACTTGGCTGATAGTAACCCTTATGGAAGGCGCGTAACTGTTCAATCGTTAAGGTAGCAATGGACTCGCTATTGCCAGAGCTTGGATTGGCATAAGGATGATCACCAAACACCAACTTATTGAAGTAACGACCAATGACAGCACGAGGGCTTTCTTTTTGTTGCGACAGCCCCACTATTTCACGTTGCTGTAGTTTGGCAAATTCAGTTGAGTCGAAATCAGGAACCATTACCACATGACTAAAAATAGGCAGCACTTTATCGATATCTTTTGTCATAAAGCTGGCATCAATATAACTGCCTTCTTGATCGGCGGCGGTATTCAAACTTGCTCCCATAAAATCAAGCGTTTGCTCTATTTTAGCCTTAGACTGTCCACCAGCGCCCAGCATTAAGCTCTGGGCGGTTATGCTGGCCAACCCTGAGGTGGTGTCATTCACCGCACCTGCTCGCACAACAGCACTTAAGGTTATCAGTGGCACTTCTTTTTGCACCATCAAATTCACTTTTAAGCCATTAGATAAACTAACAGTTTGGTATTGTGGCAAACTAAAACTACCAGTTTCAACAACGGTTTCTGGAGCGTTTTTAACCGTGCTTACACACCCAGTTAACGACAAGGCACTGGCGATAGCTAAAGCCGATAACGACAATTTAATAGATTGTTTTATAAGTCTCATTTGTCGCTCTCCTCTGTAGCAGCTAATACCCCTACTGTGCGATTAGCACGAATTAAGTAGGTTTGTGCCACTCGTTGAATATCCGCAGGAGTAACAGTGTTATAGCGCTCAGGCGCATCAAAAAGTTTTTCGAAACTACCAAAATACATCTCATAAGTCCCTAGCGTATTGGCCTTGCCATTAATGGTTTCCATGTCGCGGTAAAAATTGATTAATTTGATGTTTTTCACTTTTTCCAACTCTTCTGCAGTCACACCTTCAGTAGCAATTGAGTTGATTTGCTCGAGTAATGCTAACTCAAGCGTGTTAGCTTCAACACCCGAATTTGCGACGCCTAAAATGTAAAACAAGTTAGGGTCAAACGACATTGGCATGTAAGTATCTGCGGCAGTTGCAATTTGCTTATCAACTAAACCTTGATAGAAGCGAGAGCTATTGCCTTGGCTTAAAATAGAACTTAATAAATCAAGTGCATAATAGTCAGCATGGCTAGTGGCGGGGATATGGTATGCCAACATCACATTAGGGGTGCTAACTGATTCTTTTTTTACAAAGACTCTGCGCTCACCATGTTGCAATGGCTCAACGGTACGTACTTCTTTGGGTGGGGTTTGGGCTGGTATCGGTGCAAAATATTGGTTAGCTAACTTTTTCACTTCAGCTAATTTTACATCGCCAACAATCACTACCACCGCATTGTTCGGAGCATAATAGGTTTTATGGTACTGCTGTAAATCCTCCAATGACCACGCTGCAATATCAGACTCATAGCCGATCACTGACCAGCTATAGGGATGCGCTGAAAATGCCACCCCTTTTAACGCTTCTTGAATGGTACGCCAATTTGAGTTTTCTAAGCCTGTTGTGCGCTCTGATTGCACCACACCTCGCTCGCTTTCAACCATTTCAGGATTGATATCTAAATGCGCTATACGGTCGGCCTCTAAGTCAAAGATCGTTTCTAACGCATTTGCAGGAAACCAGTCGGTATATACTGTCATATCTTCTGTGGTGTAAGCATTGTTTGCCCCCCCCGCCGCTTCCATTGTGCGGTCAAACATTTTTGGGCCAAACTTTTTTGAGCCATTGAACATCATGTGTTCAAAAAAATGTGAAATACCAGTAATGCCCGGCACCTCATTGCGTGATCCAACCTTCCAGAATAAGTACATGTTGGCATTGGGAATAGAACCATCCTCTAACACCATAATTTTCATGCCGTTATCAAGCGTAAAACTATTAATATCTTTGGCTGTGGTTGCAGCTGCATTTGATGCACTCAGCAATCCTGCCAGTAACATTAATGCGGTTAACGTACGTTTCATATCTCGCTCCTTTGAGCTATCTAATAACTATTTTGCGGCACCAATAAAAAGCAGGTTTAATTAACACATGAGAGTCAACAACCGCTTCAATTAAAGAGCTCATTATGGCAACTAATTCGGGGTGATTCACCGTAACAGGCTAACCGGAGTCAATGATGGTTTTAGCAATGGCATCCAGCGTTTTTGTTGCATGAGCAGCAATACTGGCTAACTTACCTTTATTTTGCAAAATTGTTAATTTTTTTGAGGTGAAGAGAGAAAAACAATTGTATCGATTTATTTGCAAATCTTTATTTTCAAGATTGAAACCACTATCCCTAGCTAAGGCTTAAGTCGCTCGGTTTAAAAAGCGCGACTTAATGAGCGCTCTTTAAGGCACCCTAAAAAAAACCACATCGTTATCGATGATCTCTAATTGCCATTGATAGGTTTGCGCGATCCACTCAAAGGTCGCCTCACTGTAAAAATTAATATGTGTAGGGTCATGCTTATAATGCCAATGAATAAAACCCGCATGGTCACGAACACGCTTAGTCATAATCGCTAATAAACCTGAGGGTTTTAGCAAACCTTGTAGCTGCTTAAACACCTGCTGGGCATCGGCAATATGTTCTATCACTTCGGTCATAGTGACAAAGTCATATTGCTGCTGCAGTTGCCCTTGGTCAGGGAAATAAAACAAGTCGTAATTATTAACTGCTATGCCATGTTCAGCGGCCATCTTACTTAATACAGCACCTTCTCCGCAGCCATAATCGAGCCCTTTAGCATCACCAGCGATAACATTCAGCACCGGATGTAATGTGCGAGATAAAAAGCGCTGATAGCCTGAATCTGCAACAGTATTATCGTGTAAATCATAAAAAGCCTTTTCTGCTACTTCATCGAGATAAAATGCAGCAGGAACAGTCACTAGTTGACACTGTTGGCATTGAAAATAAGGGCGTTTTTTATCTTGATGAAATAAAGCCAGCTGATCGTGATGACAAAGCGGACACAGACTAGGGGCATCGAGTAAGATGTTACACATGGCTAAACGGCTCTATAATATGAATTGGGTTATTGTTCTTCACTAATTTGTCTTTCTTTGGCAGCAGCTTCTTGGGCTTGTTTCAGATATTTGTTCTCACGCTCAGCACGTTCATCAAATTGTGCTTTTGCTTTTTGTCGCTGCTCATCCTGCCACTCACCTGATTCTTGATGCGATAACACATCTTGCTCACGCTCAGCGGTTTCTTTTGCGGCAGCACGCGCTTTATCAAGTTGAGTTTGCTCTAATTTTTTGGAGTCGATTCGGCCTTGCTCAGCCTGTTTTTCTAAGGACAACTTTTTGCGCGGTTTTTCGGGGTCAATAGATGTCATGGTATCGCTGGCAAACACCATTGACGGTGATGCGAGTGCAAGACAGAGACTTAACAGAGTGTATTTCATTTTACTTCCTTGTTATGCAATTGATAGCGGGCTTTGATGCCTTCGGGCATGGCGCTCAATCTATGTTGCACCATTGCATCAAATGCTGCAAATAAAGGTGTGGTGTCTACTGCAGAATCCATTGCTGATAGTAATAGCGCCGTGGCCTCGAGGGTGGATAAACTATCAGGGCGCTTAGCTTTACGAATAATGTAATTGGATGCGTGCTCAACCTCTAAATGAATGGCCGGATAATCTAATAACCATGGATTAGACTGCAGCATTTTATAGGCTTTGCGCCAGGTGCCATCGATTAAGATAATGATAGCGTTGTTCGCTGGGTTTGCTTGGCTAACAGATACGCTGTTGTCACTCGGATACACCACATAAATCGGCTTGGTCGCTTGGGCTAAGTAAGCTTGTAACTCAATAAAATCTTCTGAGGTTTCACCGATAAACACCTGCATTTGTGGGATCACCAACTGCATTAGCCTGACGGTGTTTTTGGCATGATTTACTTCACTAGGGTGCTGCATCACAACCACTTCAGTACTCATTTTAATTGAGCTAACTGCATGGCACAAACATGCAGAAATAGGATATGTACAATAAATACAATAAGATCGAGCCATACTGTTGTTGCAGCCTTGTTAAGAACAAACCTTATACTCTCGCGTCATACATTTTAACACTTCAAGGACGATTAATGACACTTTCAAAGGTTTCACTCGCTTTATTTGCCTCATTTTTATCATTTTCCATTTTTGCTGCAGAAAACTTGCCATTTCATCATGAAGCCGAAATTGGTTTTTTAGACTCTTCGGAGGATAGTGACGGGCTAGTCAATGCAAAATACAGCTATTATTTTACCGCCGTAGAACAAACAGATAGACCTTATCAATTAGCGGCATTCCTGAACCAAGGCGCGGTTATTTCAGCACGATATGCAACGACAGAATATCAAGATCTCTATGCGTTATCAGGAGAATATGTTTTCGATTCAAAGTGGTTTATTGGCGCTGAATATTTAAAAATTGCCAATGAAAAATCATTTTTAAACTTATTTGATGATGTTGACACTTATCATATCAATACCGGTTATTATTTCTCTGAAGGTTCAAAGTTGACCTTAGGCTATACCACATCTTCACAAAGTGAATCTCAATATTTCAAAGGCAACTACTTTGAGGTAGACAAGCAGCAAAGCCGAGATTTCGATTTATATAGCCTCACCTATGAGCACTTTCTCCCGTTTGAATCCACTTCTGGACTTTTTTTAACGGCTGGGATTAATTACGAGAAAACCGCTTATAATCGTTACGGCGTAGGATATATGCTGAATGAAAACCTGCAACCAGACCCATTTGATACACATGTTAATGTGGATAAATCCACATTAATATTGGGTGTAGAAGCTGATTGGTACATTAATAACGCTTGGTCGCTAGGGGTTGCAACGAGTTATCTTCAATTAAAGATGGATTATTCTCAGGATGGGCAGCGATATAATGACAATCTAAATATCAGCAATATCAATACCCAATACTATTGGCATTTTTCTGATATTTTCTCTGCTAAATTTGTGGCACAACAAGTGTTTGTTGATAGTGACTCAGAAACTAACTTAGGTGTTGCGATCAACGCTCGATTCTAATCGTAAGTAGCTCATCAATAACGCGCATTATTAATAATAATGCGCGTTTTCATTTAAAACTTATGCATGCTGCTCTTGATGCCAATGGTTAAAGCGCTGCATTCCCATTACTGCAAGTAAAAGGCTAGACATGCCACCCATTAATAGTGCGATGGCAAACGGTGCTGAAATATCCGTTAATTGAATTAACGCAGTCAAGATTGATGCGCCGCTCATTTGAATACAACCTAACATCGCTGTTGCCGTACCTGCCCGCTCACCAAAACCTGACAAGGCCATACTCGTCGCCGGGCCGAGTAAAATTGCGAAGCCAACGCAGAGCAACATCATTGGTAGCATAAACGCAAATCCCGCCGCTAATCCTGTTTGAGGTCCCACTAACTGCATTACCACCTCAAGGGCTGCTGCTGCAATCATAAAATTAAGCGCCACCACCACACCCGCACGGTTACCAATACGCCTAATTAACACAGGCGCAGCAAAGCAAGCTGCAATATTAACCACCGCATTTAATCCAAATAAGGCGCTAAAAGTTAATTCAGACATCCCTAAGCGACCAATAAGCCACACAGGGGAATAGGATACATAGCAAAGAATTGAAGCCATGGCGACCATGCATGTTGAGGCATAGAACATAAAATGACCATCGCTCAGTACCGGCTTATATCGCCCCCAACGATAGAGTTTGCCTGAAATATCGGTATTCAATGGACGTGTTTCAGGAAACTTAAAGCCGACTAAAAATAACACCACGATTGCGTATAACGCCATAAAGATAAAGGTAGAGCGCCAACCAAATTGCAAAGCAAGCAAGCCTCCTAGTGTGGGAGCTAGCGCAGGCACCACGCAAATAGCCCCATTAAGATAGCTATACATAGACACACTTTGCTTGCTGTTATAACAATCGCGAACCGCACTGAACACCACAATCGAGGTAGAGCAAGCCGCTAACCCTTGAAACACTCTGGCTAACTGCAACCATTCAAACTCAACAGCATAAGCTCCTAGTAAACTGCTAATGCCATAAAGCACAATACCAAACAAGGCAATGGGGCGGCGCCCAAAGCGGTCAGCAAGGGGCCCAATAAGAATTTGTCCTAATCCCATAGCAAATAAGAATAATACTAAGGTTGATTGCACCTGACTGTCTGATACGCCGTACTCCAAGGCCATGGTCGGCATTGAAGGTAAATAAATATCAATGGCAAGTGGGCTTAACAGCACCATGAACATTAATAGCGGCAATAAATTACGTTGCATCAGACTTCTCACTCATATTTAAGCTATAGGTACACAATTGGGTAGGGTGAAATTTTATCGCATTAGAGGTATGACAAGAAATGATATAAAATCCACAATGAATTTCCCTATAGGAATATCTATAATGAATTTAGACAACCTTGCGAGAATCGATTTAAACCTGCTAGTGACATTGCAAGTATTACTTGAAGAGCAAAGCGTGACGCGAGCCGCCAATCGTTTACATCTGAGTCAGTCAGCTTTAAGCAAAAGTTTAAACCGTCTTCGCGATACCTTAGATGACCCACTGTTTCAACGCACGGCTCACGGATTAAAACCAACAGCACATGCATTAGCATTAGGAAAACTGTTACCACAGGCATTGCAAAACCTGTATCAACTGACCCAACCTCCGAGTTTTGAGCCCACCACTAGCCAACGCCATTTTGCCTTAGCTATGGTTGAAAGTGCCTATGAAACGCTGATCCCGTATTTCATTGGGCCTTTATTACAGCAAGCCCCTAAATTAAAGTTAGACGCTTATGGCTGGAATGAAAAGTCGATATATGATTTACAACATGGACAAATTGATTTTGGTATCGCAGGTCGCGATATACATCCGCAATCACAATTTAAAGCAGATGATCTTGCTGATGGCCTTGAATATCAAACGTTATTCAACGATAAGCAAGTGTGCTTAGTACGTCAAAACCACCCCATTTTACAAGCCATCAACCGTGGAGATTGGGATAAAGAAGCCTATCTAGCTCTTAGTCATGTTCAAGTACGCTGTGAAGGTAACGATTGGTGGGCATTAGATTACTTTTTAGCAAACACCAATCACCATCGGCGCATTTCAACCACAGTGCCAGATTTTTACGGCGCGGCAAGTATTTGTGCCCATACCGATTTGATTTTTACTTTGCCATCCAGTTTTGCGCACCATGCACAAAACCTTTATTCGTTAGTGCAAATTCCCCTGCCATTTGAGTTCATGCCCATGGCGTATGTCTTACTTTGGCATGAGCGTAATAATCAGGAACCGGGGCATAAATGGGTAAGAGAAATGATTTCTAATAGCATCCCTAAAGCATTAGTACTTGCGGCACATTAACCACATTTAACGTGACATATTATGTCTTACTGCGGCAAACTTGCTTTAAATAATCGATACACAAATTAGGCTAATCGCATTTAGGAGCCGTTATGAGATTTAACTCGTCATTTAATTCAGCGCATTTAAAGCATAGATTCTCGACCATGAATCCTATTATTGTCATGCTCTCGCTTATCAGTATCGCCATGTTAGCGTTAATATTACTGCCTTTTTTACTGTTATTAGGTCTATTAAGTTTTATTACTTTTCAGGTGTTAGGCCGTACATTTTTATCACCAAAAATGAAACAAGCCTACGCATCATCACAACGTAATCAGGGTGATATGTACCGAGGCAATGCAGATATCCAACGTGAAAATTCAGCACCTTACGCCAACATGTTTACACACCCTAAAAATACTCATGCTCGCGGTCGTACCTTTGAACATAATGCCGATGAGCCCCTTAGCTAACCTCAGCGTGGGATAACAACTAACCTAAAGAACAATCGACTAACACTAATGCGTCCGCTTTTTGAACAATGGCGGCGAACGATACCGATGACCCATCTTGGGTCATCAAACGTTGTACCTTACCGTTATGTCACTTAAATAACCTGAACTCTGGATAACAACTTGCTTTCTAGAGGCTATTTTTACTGATAACTGTGTTAAATTTGTTTGCAATAGGCCAGCTATTGACGCACAAATTTGCCTTGTTCTAAGAAAAATATCTCTCTAGAATACATGGGTTAGATATATGTTATTTAATTTCATATGTTTAGCTAATCTCTTACCCAGAGTTCAGGTTAAATAATAAAACACTCTAGGTCCCCTAGAACAATTTATTCGGCCTGTTTAAGTTAAAGTCTATCACTTCACCATTTTGAATAGTTTTTTATAGTAAAAACCCTGCACAAAATCGATGCCGAGCTTATTGGCCAACGCTAAATCATCCGCAGTTTCCACACCCTCTAAAATAACTTGTTTATCTGCATCGTGGGCATAATTGATTATCGATTTAACCAATAACATAAAATTTTCATTAGCCCGATTTTGTAGTACATATTTATCAAGTTTAATGTATTTAACGAGCTGAATAACGGATGTTGATATCATAGATTGCGGATTGCACACATCATCAATTGCGGTAAGTATGTTGTTTTTAGATAAGTTTTTAATCATCGCCAAGCTCATTATTGCGTCATTAATTTCTGAGTTTTCAATCAACTCGACAATGATTTCCGCTTTTTGACACTCTTTAAATAGCTTCAAAAAAGGATTATTTTCATCAATCACCCCGCTAGAAAAATACGAGTCTTGATCTAAGTTAACAAAAAGGTTTGAGCCGTTAATGGCATAAGATAACTGTAGTCTTTTTTGTTGATATTCCACTTGGAACAAACTTAATGGGCTGCTGTGTAAAGAGGCATAAACCAGATCGGGTCTAATGGTGGTGTTATCGGCATTGTAAAAACGGGCTAGTGCCTCATAAGCAAAAATGTCATTGCTTCTACAATCAATAATGGGTTGATATTCAACACCAAAGCGTTTGCGCTCAATTAAATCGATTAAACATTTAGGGTTTAAACAGTCTTCATGCTTCATGTTTCATCTGAAGTAACTCGCGTTACTTACTCCTGCATTCTACTAAGAGCGCAGAAGTGTAAATGAGAAGTATTATCAGGTAAAGCGTATAAACCATCTGGTTAACCAAGATGAATATAATGCATACAATTACCCAATAATTGCGCTAAAAACCACCAATATCAGATAATAAAAAATGCGTTAACGTCGAGGGTGAATTATTTTAATTGATGCTTGATGCTGAAACTCGCTCATTGAAGCAAAGTTTTAGCCTGTTGCAGGCTGGCCAATTCTTCAGCGCTGGGGTTCAAAGCAATAACACTGTCGATTTGCATTAATAATGATTGCCATAAAGGTTCAATCACTTGTCGCTGAATATCATTGCCATAATGCTTGGCTTGCTGCAATAAGTATGCTGATTGCACCACATCGATTCGGTTGAGCATTCCGTCAGCTAAAGCCACGCTCAGCTCAATCATTGCGGTAACGTTATGACCATACTTAATCACATCATGTAAATAACGTTCTGCTTGTTCAAGCTCGGTAGCCTGAGCATTATCATTGTGCAAAATTTCGGTCGCGCAGTGCAACATGGCATCTAGTTGCCCCTGGGCTGCGGCTTCTTGCATCCAAAAACGACTTTTATCTGCGTCAATATTTTCGCCTTCAGCAAGTAACAATGCTAAATGGTATTGTGATTGCGGGTATCCCGACTCTGCCGCTTTACTCATCCATAATAACGCTTGCTGATGGTCATGTTGCTGATAATACAGCACACCAAGATTAGACATCGCCTCAATATTCTCAGCGTCTGCCGCCTGCTGAAGTAATGATTTTGCTTGTTCAACATCAACGGAAAACTCTGCACTACCGACCAAATAAAAATAACCGAGTAAAGCTTGCGCATCCGTTATACCCGCTTTGGCCGCTTGCGCTATCAGTAATTCACCCTGCTTAACTTGACCGCTTTCAGCATAGCCATGCAACAAACTCACCCCATGCTCATACAAGGCAACATCTTCAAATGGGGCAGCTTGCGCAAACCAATAAGCAGCCTGAGCGAATAAACGCTGCACTTCATCATGAGTAGTTTGAAGATCTAGGGAGGTATCAGCATCCAAGGCTGTGACATTTGATTGTTCTTGCGCCATTAGTGCTTGTGCTTTTAATGACATAGCCACTAAATATTGCGCATGATGATCGTTTTGCATCATCGCTCGATAACACAAATCTCTCCCCGCTATCGAATCAAATGCAACAAATTGGTAAGCAGGTACTGGAGTAAAATGCAATACGGGATAAAGCTTTACGACTAAGGTAACAATTTGCTTAATTGATTTCTCTGCTAAAGCCACTAGCTGAGCTTGCGTTAAATGATATTTTTCAGGATGCGCCCCACGATTACCATCACCACGCAACTTATGCATAGTTCGAATAGCTGTAACATCAAGCAAGCGGCGTTGATTCAATTGCTCAATGCGGTCGTATAGGTTGGGGCCACTGAACTCAAGCTGATGTTGTTCTGCAATGAGTATTGCCAGTTTATGGGTAAAACTACGCACAAAAACCAACGCTTGAGTCGGAATATCGCGAACATAACTCTTGGCGCTAGCGTAATCTTCACCCAGCTCGCTGGAGAATTGGCTAACTAACTCAATATCAGTTATCAATACTCACTCCTGTAAACTGAATCACCTCAGCGAGAGATAATAAACGCATATAAACACTCCTTTTTTCACCGCTAACAGTATTGAATTCATTGCAATAGACTCGCGAATGCAAATGAATTAGTCCTGTTATCAGTGTCGCGTTCAAGTTTGATGACTAGCATACGAGGGCATGCTGTTTCAATCTCGTTTATTCGCTAACCCAAACTGAGGTGTCGTAAATTACACCTCTGTATGAGTGTCATCGCTAGATTGAGAATCCGTTTTACGGTTAACCATATATAAGCGAAATAAAGCGACGTTAATAAATAATCCTAAAAATGCAAAGCAGGTATCTGTAATTAACTGCAGAGGAAACCCAACTTGTGCGGCAATTTGAGACAAGGTGCCACCCACTAATGATAGTGGAATATATAGCATTAATATCGCTATCGTTTTAGTTGTAATCGGCCCTGTAAATACAAAGCTGGCTTTAATGGCCTCTAATGGCGTGAGCTGCTCAACAATGACCATAAAGTTCACATAAGCTAACCGAGCAAATAGATAAAAACTGATCACCAGTCCGACTAACCACATTGGCCCAAATACAGCAAAAAGCATCACTGGGGTTAATATCGCTAATCCCGAAAATACGCCAGCCAACAATAATGGCGGTACAAACTGAATGCTTTGCTTGAATACCATGGCAGTAGTGACATCATGGCCACGCGAGCGAACTTCAAGGTAAACGGTAAGCGCAGCAATTAACGTAGAAAATAATAATAGCAGCGCCATCATTGCAGCAGCATGGATCCCGCCAAATTGCGGATTCTCAACATCAGCTTGGATCATTTCATTTCCCAGCCAAAGCTGGATCATCACTTGAACCAACAACAACGGCAAGGTCATTGCCGCAAGCTGGCTAATATGATTACGAAAAAAGTAATAAGCTTCAGTCAAAATAGCTGAAAGTGACATAAATGAGATTCCAAAAATCAACTTAAGATGGTTATGGCGCTAAGGATACCCAAAAATGACAGCTTTTGCACAACACAAAATCTTCATATGTCGTAATGCACCAAAAAACGGTAAGATGTAATCAGTTTAAGCACAATATTGACCAAAGGATGGATTATATGAACCGTTTTATTATTGCTAGCTCAGTATTATCGGCGGCTTTATTAGCAGCACCCGCTAGCGCTGGCTGGTTAGACAATGTCACTAAAAGTGATGTGGCTCCAGTAGCAGCCCAAGCTAAAGCAGCAACAGGTTTAGCTGACAATGCATTAGTGGGCAATGTCATGTCTCAGTTAGGTTTAAATGAACAGCAAGCCGCTGGGGGATTAGGCTCTTTACTTGGCTTAGCACAATCCAACTTAGGTGACAGCGACTTTAGCGCGTTAAGTAAAAGCATTCCTGGAATCGACTCTTTATTAGGTGCAGCACCCGCGCTAGGCGGCGATTCTGGCATGTCAGGTTTATTGTCTAAAGCCGGTGACTTAGGCTCATCATTTCAAGGCGCTGCTATGGTGTATGACTCTTTTGAAAAACTCGGTATATCAAAAGAATACATCGCCCCTATGGTCGATATTGCTAAGCAGTATTTACAACAACAATCGGGTGACGGTTCAGTGGACTTATTGATGAAAGGTTTAGGTTCTTTACTGTAAATTACATACCTACCACAAGGGTAAAATGGTAAACCTAAACATTAATTAATGCCGAGCACAGTGCTCGGCATTATTGTCTTTGCTAGGATAGGTTATCAACGAGGAGTCATTATGATTGCAAAGCTCAAACAATTTATTCAGGCACGTACTCATGCAGTAAGCCCAGAAGACAAAGCACACCAACTAAGTTTGGCGGCGGCAACCTTATTACTTGAAGTGGTGTATGCCGATGAAACCCTAAATGAATCTGAAGTGGCACTGTTGCCTGATATGTTAAAAAACACATTACATATCAGTATCGAAGAAGCACAAGACCTGATTAAAGAAGCGACTTTAATTAGAGGTAATGCCACCTCTTTATTCGAATTTACCGCTGAAATTAATCAGCAATTCACTCTAGAAGAAAAGCAACAACTACTACTTGCTATGTGGCGTTTAGCCTATGCTGATGGTGAATTATCACGCTATGAGGATCAGATCATTCGTCGCTGTGCTGATTTACTTTACCTCAAGCACAGCGAGCTCATTCAAATGCGTAATATAGCAATGGAACAAAGATAAACGCCGATTACTCCGATGACGGTGTTGGAATAGTGGCATGTTTACGCTGCAAGTGTGTTTTTTGCCACCACATAAAAGGTGCGATAACCACAACCAATAGTACCGCGTACAGCATATTGTCGGCGAGCGCGATGCCTATGCCGATACAAAACACACAGCTGGCTATAATCAAAGGTAGATAGCGTTTACTTAATAATCTTACCGCTGACAACATGGCTAATAAGTAGATAATTACAAATACCCCATTACTCCAGGCAATGAGTTTTTCTAAGTCATGCTGAGAATAAAAGGTCATGATAATAACCAATGCCATTGCGCCTAAAATGGTGAATAAGGCTCTAAATGGCACACCATGGCGATTTAACACCACAAAATACTTGGGTAAAATACCTTCTTTACTAAAACTCCATAGTAACCTTGCTGCACTTCCTGCATAAACGTTTACCGTCGCTAAACCACTGGCAATGCCTAATACTCCGATAATATTTGCACCGTATCCATGTAAAAAACTACCGCTGAGTAAGTAATCAAAGGCACTGATCATCGCTACGCCAGTTTTATCTGATGGCACCATCAGCAGTAAAAATGTACAGGCTAAGTATATGACCCCAACCAGAACGGTGCCCATTAAAATGGCTGGTAACATGTCTTTATCTGGGCGACGAAAGTCACTGGCAAGGTGGGTCATGGCTTCAATACCTAAAAAGCTCCAAAAACCTATACCCATAGCAAGCATGACGGTATTAACTTGTGGGTGGCTGGCCTGATTAAATGATTCTAGTTGCTCAGCGTTCAGGCCACTCGCGCCAAACAATAAAGCCACCACACTTACAATTGCTAAGGTTAAGCCAAATTGCAGTTTGGCAGACACCTGAATGCCACGAATGTTTAACCCTAATAGCACCAACACTACAAACAACTCAGCAACTAGTTGCCAACCACCTCTAAGTGGCACTAATGCATCCATAAATTGGAAGGTCATTAAAATAGCAGCGGGTGCACCAATAGGGATCACTAACAAAAAGATTAACCCTATGGTTCTACCAGCGGTGCGGCCAAAAGCTTTTTCCACAAAGTAGGCTGGCCCCGCTGCATGGGGAAAGCGACTGGCTAATAATCCAAATACCAATGCCACGGGTATGATTGCTAAGGTGAGTATTAGCCACCCCAATAATGCCCCCGAACCTGCTACCGCGATGGTCATTTGCGGTAAAATAAATACCCCTGTCCCCAACAAAGTGGTGGCCATTAATCCAGCACCTTGCCAACGTCCTATTGTTCCTGTTATTTGATTCATTTGTTATTCTACTGGCTATTTTTAGGTTATTATAAATTCAAATCGAATTTCAATTTGTCGGCTATGAGCGCCTAACTGCGGTATTAAACCAACAATATGACGGTTAAAAAGCAAAATACCGACAAAATGACGGAGTAGTTGTGGATAAATTTGATAAAGCCATTATAAATGAGTTACGCCAAGATGCGCGGCAAAGTATTTCCACTATTGCTGATAGAGTCAGTTTGTCACGTAGCGCTGTGACAGAGCGAATCAAAAAACTAGAAACCTCTGGGGTGATCCGCGGCTACCAAGTGCTATTAAGCGAATCGCAAAAACAAGGGGTCTCGGCCTATTTTGAAATACAACATAAATGCCCACGGTGCGCAGATGTGGTGCATGTATTTCACAGTATTCCAGAAGTGATTACTTGCCAAGGCATTACTGGTGACATGGATTTATTGGTTTACGTGCACGCAGACTCAATGAAACGCTTGCATGAAATACGCGAATATATTGATGCACAAACCGACATTATCAAAATTAAAACCCATGTCGTGATGAGTGAATGGATTAATAACCTCAATTCGGATTAGCCAATAAAAAAGCCAGCTGAAACTGGCTTTTTTCATGTACTCATTAAAATCGTTTAAGCTAATTGCTTACCAATCTCCATACCTTTACCACGTAATTCTTCTAACTTGCCCGTTAGTCCCGACATGTCCATTTTGATGATACCGGCATTATTGATTAAGCCAGCTAACCATGCAGTAAATGGCTCTTCGCCACGTTCATCATCCCAATGGGTATAAATATGGTGCGACAAATACATTAAAATCGCCAACTTTGATTGTGGCTCAGCGGCTATAGGGTTGCGTTGATACTCAATTCCGGCCACTAAACTGGGGGTAAACTTCCAGTTTTTAGCCAGTAAGGCGCCTACGGATGGCGAATCAAAGCCTAACAGTTTAGTTTCAAGCTCTTGGGTATCGCCACCTTGCTCCGCCGCCGCACGAATTTGTGCTGCCAAGCTGGGTTCAACGGTCGCAATTAATAAATCGCCAATATTATGTAAGATGCCGCAGGTGAAGGCTTCATCAGCGGGAACATTACAACGTTTTGCTAATTCCTGAGCATATAGCGATATCTCAAATGTTTTACCCCAGAAGTAAGCTAAATCAATACCATCAACTTTTGGGATCGCGCCAACCACGGCCGATGCAATCACCAAGGTTCGTAGCGTTTGCATGCCTAAGCGAATCACCGCTTCATCAATTGACCCAACTTCACGGCTACGTCCAAAATGGGCTGAGTTAGCTAAACGTAATACACGAGCACTGATCAAGGTATCTTGAGCGACCTTAGATGAAATACTTTTGACCGAACTATTTTCATTATTAACCGCTTCAAGTAATTCACTGATTGCTTTAGGTAAGCGAGGAAGCTCATCAACTCTTTTTAATAACGCCGCAGACTGCATATGTGTTCTCCTTAGGATCCACCCATATCCTCTTTTGATAAGGGATGAGTTCAGATTATGTTCCACTTAGTGAAAATGGATTTGCTGACTCACTTTTTCGGGTGAGTTAATAATGTCGCTTAAGCAGGTTAGAAAGAAACTAGCGGCTCTCTAAAGCACTCAGGACCTTGTTCATTAATACCGTTATTTAGCCGCCCTAGTTATGGCGCATATTTTTATATAAGGGTTTGACATTACTTAGGTATCTCGCTTTATATAAATCACATATATAACATTAGCACAACAAAAATATAACCTGCTGATTTTTACTCAGTGTTTTTGATGAAATTTTTAAGGCATCATTTACAATTGCGCACGAAATTTTAGATATAGCGAGTGTGAACGGTTACACTTAAACTGACTCTTTTTTGCAGGTAATTCTTAATATGCAACCTCAGCCCAGTGCCGATTTAAATCTTTTATGGGGGCAAATAATCCTCGAAGAACTTTGCCGTTTGGGGGTTAAACACGTCTGTATGGCACCGGGTTCACGCTCAACGCCATTAACCTTGGCTGCAGCATCGCAACCAACGATTCGCAGGCACATTCATTTTGATGAGCGTGGTTTAGGATTTATGGCGCTAGGTTTAGCCAAATCCAGTAACACACCGGTAGCGATCATTACCACATCTGGCACTGCGGTCGCCAATTTGTATCCTGCGATTGTGGAAGCCTGGCTAACCCATGTTCCTTTAATTGTGTTATCGGGTGATCGCCCTAGTGAATTAATTGATTGCGGCGCAAATCAGGCAATTATCCAACCGGCCATTTTTGCCAATTATGCAACACAGGTGAATTTACCAACCCCTGATTTAGCGTTTCCGGCCAGCGCGTTACTCACCACTCTAGATCAAGCGGTTAGCCAATATAGTCAGCCTATTCATATCAACTGCATGTACCGTGAACCGTTTTACCCAAGTGAACTGAGCACCTTAGCTAAACAGGTTAAAAATGCTCCTGTGGTCATACAGCAATATTTAAAACCACTCACCCAATGGTTATCTCATCACAAACCTTTTAGCCAGTATCAGCAAAACATGGGGGCATTATTACCCAGTGAAGATACCTTAAAACGTTTCGCCCATGGCAAAGGAATCATTGTAGTGGGGACCTTGTCGCCTGACGACAACCCGCAGTTAATCGTAGAAATAGCCCAAAAACTTGCATGGCCAATTGTGACCGATGCCCAATCACAGCTAAGACAACATTCGGGTGTCATAGGCAATGTTGATCAACTGCTGCTTAACCCAAAAGCCACTAAGCTTTTAGAACAAGCTGAACGTGTACTGGTGTTTGGTGGGCGCTTTATTTCGAAACGATTAATCAACTATCTAGCAAATCAATCTTGGCATAGCTATTGGCAAGTATTGCCGCGTTCAAGCCGATTAGATCCTAGCCACCAAAGTAAGCAGATTTGGCAAACCAGTGTTAGCGCATTTTGCAAACTGAGTTGGCCTCGCTCATCTAGTGCCAATTGGGGGTTAGCGTTAATCAATCACAACGAAACCTTAGCTGAGTTATTTACTCAGCAAATCGATCAAACTCAATTCGGCGAAGCTCAGGTTATTCGCTGGATAGCACAGCAACAAAGCGCTGAACAGGTATTATTTATCGGTAACAGCTTACCCATCCGCTTATATGACATGTATGCGCCCATCGGCCCTGCGTTACCCCAAATATATACCAATCGTGGCGCATCAGGCATTGATGGACTGATAGCCACCAGCACAGGTATTGCGGTAGATAAGCAACAAAAAATGACGATGATCATTGGCGATATTTCATGCTTGCATGATTTAAATTCGTTGGCACTGTTAAAGCAAATTACTTCAACCTATGTGTTAGTGATTTTAAATAACGATGGCGGCAATATTTTCAATTTATTACCTGTACCTACTGAGCAATTACGCCAAGATTTTTATCGCTTACCCCACGGTTTTGAATTTGGTTACGGTGCGGCCATGTTCGGTTTAGCTTATCGTCAAGCTGATGATTTAACGTCTTTTATTGAGGCCTATACTGAAGCCTTTGAATTTGACTGTGCCAGTGTCATTGAAGTGAATGTCAGCGCTACTCAGGCAAGCGACCAAATTGCGCAAATTAGCCAATGGGTTAAGCAGCACTAATGGCATGGATAAATCGGTACGGTGACCCTCAACTACCCGCCATGGTGTTGTTACATGGCTTTATGGGAGCAAAAGAAGATTGGCTGCCAATGATGGCGGAAATAAGCCAATACTTTCATTGTATCTGTATCGACTTACCCGGCCATGGCGGCAACTCATTCGCTTTGCCTAATCCAGGGTTATTCAGCGCAGCTGAACATATTATTAACACGGTGGATAATTTAGGTTATAACAGGTTTCACTTGGTGGGGTATTCATTAGGAGGCCGCATTGCGCTGCATATTGCTAGCCTTCAACCACAGGCAATTTTGAGTTTAACGCTAGAGTCGGCTCACCCAGGCTTACTGAGTGATGATGAAAAACATCAACGTGCGCTAAATGATAGTAATTGGGCTGATAAATTGCTTAGTCAACCTTTTGAGCAATTTCTACAACAATGGTATCAACAAGCCGTTTTTAGCGATCTGAGTGATAAGCAACGCCACTTTTTAATCTCCAAACGCCTTAATAATTATCCCAAAAACTTGCACGCATGCTACCAGGCCACATCACTAAGCTTGCAGCAAGATTGTCGGAATGTGATAGATAACCTGACGAGTCAATGTACCTTTATCACCGGCGAACAAGATACAAAATTTCAGGGTTTAGCCAAAGATTGGCAGCAATCACTTCACTCTGCCTCTTCGCTAACATTAGTTATCATTACAGGCGTTGGTCACAATATTCATTCGATGCAGCCACATACTTTCAGTAATACGTTACTATCATTACTTCGCGGTGAACCCACAAAATAAGAGTGCCCTATGCCCAACATCACATCGCTTGATCTGTACCAATATCAAATTGATTTAAATGTGCCATTACCCGTTGCGAAGCAGCGTATTGATCATCGGGTTGGTATTATTGTGAATGTGGTTTTAGATAATGGCCAACAGGCTTTTGCTGAAGTAGCCCCCTTAGCAGGTATCGATATTGAAGGTTTGCAACTGCAAGGGTTTAGCCATGAAACCATTGAACAGGTCACAGCTGAACTCACCCAGTTACAAAGCACATTAATGGGTAAAGACGTTAATGAACTCAACACAGCTGTTGCTAACAGTGCATATCCTTCAGTTCAATTTGGCTTAAGTGTGTTGCTTGCAAAATGCTTACAACAATTTCCTGCCAGAGTGAAAACGCAGGCTAATATCCCTTTGCTGTACCACGGGCTATCCGCCTCGGCGATTGATAATAAATTGGCCGATTTAGCCAATATCAACAGCGTAAAAATCAAAGTTGCCCAAACGGATATGGACAGTGAAATCGCGTTTGTGCATCAGATGTTAGCCCGTAAGCCAAGTTTAACCCTACGACTTGATGCCAATCGTGGTTTTACCCTTAATCAAGCGGTCGACTTTTTAGCCTGCTTACCAAAAAAACAAATTGAGTACGTTGAAGAGCCTTGCCTGCAACCCAGCGATAATATTGAATTATATAAGCAACTTGGCATTAAATACGCACTTGATGAATTTCTGCTCACCGCTGATTTAGACTTCGATAAACTCTTACAAAACCAACCCGGCATCGGGGCATTCATTTTAAAACCTATGCTGCTTGGTTCATTAAGTAAAATGCAAGAGATTGTCAGCCTTGCCGATCACCAAGGTGTGCGTTGTATTTTAAGCTCAAGTTTAGAATCGGATGTAGGCATCACAGATTTGGCGTTTATCAGCCAAGCACTCACTCCTGATAATCCTCCAGGGCTTGATACCTTAAGTGCATTTAGCCAACGTTTGTTAGATGAAAATGGTCAGTTAAAGCTTAATAAGCTTAAACTGATTACAGGCTAGACGGCATTATGATGTTATCGCCCGTTCAACAAGCCGCGCAGCAATCACCTGATAATGCTGCAGTGCTACTTGAAGGCACGCCGATACCTTACGCGAGTTGGGCAGCGCAAGTTTCTGCGCTGTCTGCTAACCTGCAAAGACAAGGGGTAGTGCCAGGAGCAATCATTGCAGCGATTGTCCCTGTTAATCAAAACTCAAATCACGACTTAGCCCAGCAAACCTTTGCAGTCATGACGCTTTATTGGGCGTGTGTTGAAATTGGCGCCATATTTTTTCCCATCAACGGCCGCTTTTCGGTGAGTCAAATCGAGCAACTGATTAGGCGTTTTCAGATCCATTTTATTTGGCAAAATGATAAAGTTGTGACCCAAGAACGCCATCCCGCGTTAATTGACTTAACTCAAAACATCACCACTGTTCATCAGCTAGACAATGGTCAACTCGGCAATGATCAACTCGACAATAGTCAGCCCGCTTATACCTTACAAAAAATAAACCCGCACAAGCCAGTTAATATCATTTTGACATCAGGCTCCAGTGGTACGCCCAAAGCGGCCGTGCATGGGTTAATCAATCATATTGCCAGCGCTCAGGGATCAAGCCGTTATATCCCACTGCATCATAACGACCGTTGGTTATTGTCATTACCCTTGTTTCACATAGGCGGCTTGGCCATTGTGAATCGCTGCGCCCTTGCCAAAGCCTGTATTGTGATTAAATCAAACCGCATCGCCTTGGCGCAGCAACTTGAAGATGAAGCCATCACCCACGTATCTATGGTGCCAACCCAAGCCATTGAAATTGTGCAACAAGCGCCACAGGCGTTAGGCTCATTAAAGGCCTTATTACTTGGTGGCGGCGTTATTGACGCCGCATTGATTGAAGCCCTAGCACAGACAAAAGTGAACACTTACACAAGCTATGGCATGACAGAAATGAGTTCGCAAATCACCACGGCAAAAGCCAACCTACAGCAACATCATGGTCGCGCATTACCTAATCGACAATTGAAACTGGTTGATGATGTAATCTGGGTAAAAGGCGAGTGTTTGTTTCAAGGCTATTTAAGTGTTAATGAACAGCAACATCAACTGGATTTACCCGTTGATGAACAAGGTTGGTTTTGCACACAGGATCGTGGCCAATTAAATGAAAAAGGCCAACTCATCCTACTCGGCCGAGCGGACAATATGTTTATTTGTGGTGGCGAGAATATTCAACCTGAAGAAATTGAATCCGTGTTACTGCAACACCCTTTGGTCAACAAAGCCTTAGTGTTTGGACTTGCTGATGAAAAGTTTGGGTTATTACCCGCTGCGATAATTGAATATAAGCAAGATGAATTACCTGCAAACATTGAACAACAACTCGCTCAAATGGTGACACAACAACTGGCCAGCTTTAAGCGTCCACGACATTTCTATACCTGGCCAAATATCACAATGGATGGCCTGAAAATTAATCGTAAACGCGTTATTTCAGATGTAATAAGTACCGTTCATAAATCAAAAAATTGATAAGTTATCCATTCTAAACTTAACCTGATTTACTGGTTACTGACTCAATCATCCTCTTTGTCGAAGAACATCCAGTAAAAGCGCTGACAGGTTAACCCTTTCAGCGCCACTTACATTAGCAATCCATTATTAATAGTTGCTTAAAACTTAGTTTGAAACGCCAAGCTGAAATGCCGACCTTCTCCTAATGTCACATCCGTATTAGTGCCTCCGGCAAGGTATTCTGTATCAAATACGTTTTTCACATTAAAACGGACACTCATATCAACATCACTAACAGCAAACGTATACGCAGCACCAAAATCGAATCTAACATAATCTTCTTTAATGATGGTGTTTTGAGTATTGGCAAACCGCTCTCCAACATAAACAGCACCAAAATTTAGCGCTAAAGCATCACTAACTTCATAGCGGGTCCACACATTGGCCGACCACTCAGGCGCATCGACAGGCGTTTTTCCATCTAAATTTTGAGTATCTTCTGCACTGGTGATGTACTTAGCATCTAAATACATCATTGAACTGGTGATAAACAGATTATCGGTCAGCTCTCCCTGAGCCCCCATTTCAAAACCACGATGATGCTGCTTACCATTTTGCGTAGTAATATATTCTTTATCCCCAATGGGCTGTGCCAGCTGCTCTTGCACTGTCACATTGGTCACAGTGGTATCAAAGATAGCTCCCGTTAATAATAAGCCACTATCAAATAGCTCCCATTTTGTCCCAAGCTCAAATTGCTCACCGTATTCAGGGTTTAAGTTCATTCCTTCATTAACATCATTGTCACTAGTGACGATTGATTGCGGATTGAAACTTTTTGAGTAGTTCGCATAAATACTGCCGTTATCAGTGGGCGAATATATCACGCCAAACTTAGGCGATAACGAATGGCTATTTTCCCCTGCGCCGTCTTTTTTCTGCTCGTCATAACGCACCCCGGCCAATATCTGCCACTGCTGATTAATAGTAATTAAATCTTGAATATAAAAACCATAGTGCTGGTAGCTTGTTTCAGTATTGACCTGCCCTTGGTTATAATCTAAATCCGGTTGCGGCACATACTCACCAGGCATAACGTGTTGCTTCTTCTCGCCATCATCGCGTTTTTGACCATAGTAATAATCTAAAATATTTGCGCCAATGAGCAATTGATGATCAACACCAAAGGCTGATAATTCACCAGTAAAATCCATATAAGCCGTTTTATGCTGCCAATCATCATGACGATCAAACGCACTAATATAGTAGCCATCTTCAAATGGATTTTCAGATCCAGTCATTAATGCGGGTGAGGAGTCTAGGCGTTGGCGAGTGAAGGTTTGGTGGTTGTAACCGGTTTTCATTTTCCAGTCGTCGGTGATATACCAGCTCAAATCAGCGCCAAGGTTTTGCACATGATTATCGGTAAAAGCCCATGACATATCCCAAATATCTTCACGTTCGCCGATTAACTCGCCGCTGCTATCTAACCAACCACCGCGGTCAATGCCAGTTTTGTCATCGGTGTAATCATATTTAATCGATAGCAACACATCATCGGTTAAGTCGAATTCAAGATTAAGATAACCTAAAAATCGATCGCGTTCCTGCTGGCTATTATCATCCTGATATTCTCGCCAATAGCGGGTGTCCTGCTTGACGAGAACACTGCGATAACGAATGGTTTGTGCATCGTTTAAGCTCCCACCCGCATCTAATTGCACCCGGGTTGAACCATGCTCATCAGTATCCACTTCAAAATTAAATGCTGTATCATATGTTGGCTTTTTGGTCACCATATTGATTAAGCCACCTGGGCCTGATTGACCATATAGCATACTTGAAGGGCCTTTAAGCACCTCAACCTGCTGCAGGGTTTCAATAGGTTGCACATAATGAGAAAACTGCTGCTGACCATTAATTAAAAAACCACTACCGGAATCAAGCTCGAAACCGCGAATATTAAACACCTGACGGTTCCATTTTTCACTGCCACTGGTCACACTTGAGTCATTCACTAGCACCTCAGATAAATTGGTGGCTAGTTGCTCATCCGTAACAAAACTTGGGATTACGTTTACCGATTGTGGCGTATCCATTAGGTCAATATCGCCTCTCATCGCCCCAGAAGATGAACCCACTTTATAGTTATTAAAGTTCATGCCCATAATTTGGATACGTTCGATATTTAATGAGAAATCCTCACCGTAAAGGTTACTGGTCGTTGATGATGACGGCGGTGCTTGCTCTTCAGCGAAAACAACAACGGAAAGTAAGCTACTAATAACGGCAATTGCAATTGGTGAAACCTTCATTTCTTTACCCTAACGTTAAATTTAACTTTTGCCCAAACCAACTGAACATTAATGATAGTTATTATCATTATCATTAGTGGATGAGTAAAATAGATTTTCAACATTAAGATAATTAATGTGACATTCATCATTAACCATTGAAAAACAACTGATAAAAACAAACACAAATCACCATTAAGTCACACAAACAAGAACCTAAAGCCAACAATAAATCAATGGCCCTTACATGTGCTACAAACTGTAAAGTTCTGGGTGATTACATTAGGCCATACATTCGATTGCTTCACATTTTTACCCATCTTTACACTTCTTTAATTGATGAATTAAATGAGATTAATTATCATTCTCGAAAATAACATTCGTGACGACCAACATCGCCTTGTCGCTAAGCAATTTCATGCGTTCATCAATAAGCGCTATAACACGTTGAGAAAGTAAAATATGAAAGTAGTACCAGCTTTAAAATGGTTTCATAACTGGGTAGGTTTTTTTATCAGTATCACAATGCTTATTGTGCTGACAACTGGGGTATACCTAGGTGGCATGGACATACTTAAACGTATAGATGATCACGGACAAACCTTTGTTGCACTCAACACCGTTGAAAAAGCACAAATACTACAAACCATATTTGAACGCTATCCACAAATGAGCTCTGTGCGTTTTCCAACTGAGCATACCCCATATATTGAAGCCGCCACACGTGGTAAATCTATCGCACTTGATACTCAATTGAATGAATTAGCGATACATGCCAACCATGATATTGCGTTCTACAGCACAATGTTTTGGTTACACCGTAATTTTTTATTGGACGATGTGGGCAAATATACCAATGCCTGGGCCTCTTTGGCTGGCGGAGTCATTACATTAGTTGGCATATATTTATGGTGGCGGGTACGTAAAGGATTTAGATTAAAGCACAGCATTCCAACTGATACGCGCTCAAGCAGCTTGGTAAAGAGCCATATCCAATTAGGTTTATTTATTTCTGTGCCATTATTTATCTTATGTCTTAGTGGTTTTTTAATTACTTATAAAGGACTGTGGACCGGCCATTTACAACACCAAGCAGAAGAAACGCTAAGCTACCCTAGCAGCAAACCTAATGACTGGCTCAGCCAACTCGAAACAGCACAACGTTTATGGCCACAAGCCATACTAGTGTCGGTTAATAAGCCTAGGGGTTCGGCAGACGAAAGCATCGAACCTGCAGATTTGATCTATAGCATTCGCTTTGATAGCCACAGCGATGTGTGGTTAAGACAGGCCGATAATATCACCATGAACTACAACACAGGTAAAATAGAATCGGCATTAAAATACAGTGACCGTGCACTATCAGGAAGAATTGCTAGTTTTGTTAGACCGTTGCACGATGCGCTAAACATGCCACTTAGCTATGTAGTATTAATTACATCTATCTCTATTGTGGCGATATTTATTTTGCTATTCAGTACCGTCACTTTTTATAGAAGAACCTTTAAGTCGAAAACGGCTACACGTTAATAGCCAGTTACGCCTAATTAAATAGCGGCCAATGGGCCGCTATTTCTCATTGACTATAATTTAATTTTTGATGACGGCTTGTGCTGTTCCAGCGATAGAATCATAAACAATTTTAATCTCTGCCTGATTTCGATTGCCACTATCACCCAAGGTTCTCAAGACATAAGTACATTGGGTTTGACCATCTGGGTTTACGTCAGCTTGATGACGATATGATTCATAATCACTATCATTATTACTATTGGCAATCGCCACCGAAGGTGGGTTTGTTAACAGTCCATTCCATAAATCCACACACCCTTGCTGACCACGACCAATATTTTTAGGTTGGCCCATCGGATTACCTTTATCTGACCCAATAGGGTAACCAAACGAATTAATGTCGAGATCATTATTACCAAAACCCGGTAAATCATTCATCGCGCCCTGATTGCCAAGGATCTGCCAACGAGTATGCACAAACGTTAAACTCTGTTGGTAAGCCGCTGCGGTTGCTTTCACATCACTGATGGCGGCATCACGTTTAATGTCGAGAAATTTCTGCGCAGCAATAACAGCTAAAATCGCCAACACAATAATTACCACTACTAACTCGATGAGTGTAAAGCCGCGCTGCTTTTTACTTATGCTAAACAATGCTATCTCCCTTGTTAAAACGATATATTGATACTGTAACACCAAGGTTGTTTGAAACAAAAAAACGCGCCCTTTTGGCGCGTTTTTATCGAACAGACTCGCATCATTATGCGTAAGAATGCTCGCCATGCTGGTGATCGGTTACGTCACGCACGCCCGTTAATTCACCTGGGAACATATCAAGTAACTGCTTCTCGATCCCATCCTTTAAAGTAATGTCAACTTGTGAGCAACCATTACAGCCACCACCAAATTGAAGTACTGCAACACCTTCTGGTGAAATTTCAACCAACATAATGTTGCCACCATGGCTAGCAAGCTGTGGGTTAATTTCAGATTGAATAACGTATTCAATACGCTCGGTTAATGGCGCATCATCAGCCACTTTGCGCATTTTGGCATTTGGGGCTTTTAAAGTTAACTGCGAACCCATTTGATCAGAAACATAGTCAATGGTGGCTTCTTGTAGAAAAGGCACACTTTTCTCATCAACCATAGCCTTGAAACCATTGAAAGGTAATTCCATGTCATCATCTTCTACCGCATCTGGTGGGCAATAAGATACGCCACATTCAGCTTGCGCGGTACCAGGGCTGATAACAAACACACGAATATGCGTGCCTTCGGCTTGATCAGCTAACAATTTAACAAAATGCGCCTGAGCTGCTTCGGAAATGGTAATCATAAAACCTGCTCCGTCAGGGTATACCTGAGTAAATTAGTAAGAATTAGCGCTATGATACTCCGTGTTGCATTTTGTTTGTAGCCCTCATAGTGGTTTGTTGTCGAAAAAATGCGATAAATCACACCCTTTTAATGGCACTTATCGCCATTTGGCATTAAGGTTAAGCCATTCTGGCTTGATTTATTGATGTTGATTACCATGACTTTTATTCGTTTATTGTGCTTACTACTCACCAGCTTAATTCTGAGTGCATCGCTGAGTGCTCAACCAGCACCATCTAAACTTGATTTAGCAATGGGCAACATTCAACTGGATAAAAATGTAACCTCTCCAGAAGCCTTTTTAGGATATCCGCTTGGTGAGTGGCATTTGCGTCATGATCAAATCAATTTCTATCTAAAAACCTTGGCCAATCAAAGTCCACGAGTCTCATTAGATAGCGCAGGTTTAAGTCATGAAGCCCGTGATCAGCTCACCGCTGTAATTACCTCAGACAAAAACCAGCGAAATTTAATCCAGATTTTGCAGCAACGCAGTCAAGTAAAACAAGGGACTTCCCAACAAGGGCCTCTGGTCATTTGGCTGGCATATTCAATTCATGGTGACGAAGCAAGCGGTGCCCATGCAGCACTCGCTTTTAGCTATTATTTAGCCGCAAGCCAAGAACCTTGGGTGAAGCAGTTATTAGAACAGGCTGTAGTGTTGATCACCCCAAGCCAAAACCCCGATGGATTTGACCGTTTTGCGACCTGGGCAAACAATCATCAAGGTCAAACTCTTGTTACCGATGAAAACCATCGTGAGCATTGGCAAGATTGGCCAACGGGCAGAGGCAACCATTACTTTGCGGATTTAAACCGTGACTGGTTGTTTTTACGCCATAAAGAGTCGCAAGGTCGCGTAGCATTTTTCCATAAATGGCAGCCACACTATGTAGGTGACTTTCATGAAATGTGGCATAACCAATCTTACTTTTTTCAACCAGGAGTGGTAGACCGCATCTATCCATTAACCCCAAAAGCAAATCATGAACTCACCGAAAAACTCGCCGATTTTCACCGCAAAGCCCTAGATGAGGCAAAGCAGGTGTATTTTAGTGGTCAGTTATTTGATGATTTCTTTTATGGAAAAGGTTCAACTTACCCCGACATCAATGGCTCGGTAGGCGTATTATTTGAACAGGCTAGCGCCCGAGGGCAAGCACAAGCCTCGGCTAATGGCACTGTCACTTTTCAAACCGGTATAGCGAACCATTTTGCCACTTCGATTTCAAGTGTGCAGGGAGCATTTGCCCTCAAACAAGCACTTATCGATTACCAAGCCGAGTTTTTCAGCGACAAACAACCCGAAGACCAAGTGCGCAGTAAAGGCCGCTTAATTCGCGCATTAAACGATCCCGCTCGTCGTGATGAGCTGATTAATTTATTCAGCCAGCATCACATCCAATTTAATTACCTAACCAAGTCATTATTCCATTCAGGGCAAGAGTATCGTCCTCTGGACAGTATTTTTGTTGCTGATAATCAGCCGCAGCAAGCATTATTGAGTGCACTGTTTGATAAACGAACCGATTTTAAAGATCCTACTTTTTACGATATTTCTACCTGGGATATTGAATCAGCTTTAGGGTTAAATGTGGTGCCGAATGTCACTCCAGATATTGATGTGCTAACAAGTCGTCCGATGCAATATCATCAGCTTAAATTGAATAACAGCGCCGCGCCACCATGGCCACAAAACAGCGTCGCGTTATTGGTTAATTGGCAACAATCACCCGCCAGCGGATTTGTCCATCAATTAGTCGCAAAAGGTGTGCAGGTTAAGTTTGCTAATCAGGAATTTAGTCTACAGCAAACACAAAACGATCTGACTATTCAGAAAAAATTTGTTGCTGGCAGTATACAAATTCCCTTAAAACAAACGGGAAAAAGCATAGCCGAGGTGAAACAACTCACCTGGGAAGCCGCAACTCAATGGCAAGTGGACGTTATCGCTACCACAAGTTCAGCTAATTTTACCGGCATCGACTTAGGTTCTGACGATTTCATCACCATCAAACCTGTCGTCCCAATGATCATTAGTGGCTATGGCAGTGATGCTTTTGAAGTTGGTGAAATTTGGTATCACTTAGATAAAAAACTCTCTGTCCCCGTTAGCTTGGTAAATGCAGAACGCATCAATGGCCTTGATTTAAGCCGCTATACCCATGTATTTATGACTGAAGGTCACTTTAGCAGCATGAATGATATTAGCGCCCGCAAGCTCGGACAATTTGTACAAAATGGTGGTGTGATTATCGCCCAAAAAGCGGCGTTAACATGGCTTAATAAACGTAATGTGTTAACTCAGGAAGTGCAAACAGAGCGTTATTACAGCAAACTGTTTAACAGTGATGGCTTACGCTTTAGCGATCAGGCCGCCTTTAAAGCTAAGCAGCATATTGGCGGCGCCATTGTTAACCTGGCTGTAGACTCATCCCATCCGTTAACCTTTGGTATGCCAAACACGGTCGCAGTGATGAAAAACAAACCATTGGCATTTGAAACCCATTCAGCTCCTTTTACCGTTGCGGGACAATATCAAGATAAATTATTGTCTAGTGGGTATATGGCACAGGAATATCAACGCGCCTTTGCTAACAAGCCAGCCATGATAGTGGAACGAAAAGGCAAGGGAGCGATTGTGGGATTTGCCGATAATATGATGTTCAGAAATATCTGGTTAGGCAGCGATAAAGTCTACGCCAATGCCTTATATTTTATCCAGGCAGCACCTTAAAGCGACTCACGTAACTCAGGTGCTTCCGCGCGGGCGAGGCACCATGCCTGAGTGGCAATGTGATGCTGCTTTAATAATATGGCAATCTCATTCACCGTTGTCCCCGTCGTCACCACATCATCGACAATCGCCACATGTTGATATGGGGCAAGGGTTACGCCTGTATTTAAAGGTTGTTGCTGTACTTTAAGAGCAAACGCCTGATGACAGTTATCCCGTCGCTGTTTACCATCCAGTCCAGCTTGCGGCGTAGTGTCTTGGCATCGAAAAATATATTCATCATCCATAGGGATATCCAACAAATCGCTCAATTGCTTTGCAATCAGCCAGGCCTGATTAAAGCCTCGCTGACGTAATCGATTGGCGTGTAATGGCACCGGAATAATCACCTGTGGCAAATCAATTAGGCCGTAGTTCACCAGTTGTTGTATTCGGTATGCCAATTGCTGTGACAATACATTCAATGCAGCCATCTGGCGCTGATACTTGATTGCACTTACCAAGTGACCCAACCCCTGATGATAACTGCATGGAGCTATTACTTTAATAGGAAGACTGACCATACATCTGCCGCAGTACTCTTGCAGCAGAGTTAGGGGTTTAGCACACCCTAAACACACTTCTGTTTGATACAAGCCACTGACTAAACACGTTTGGCAAATGCCGGTTAACATCCTCTGTGGAAATGTCTGTTGATAACCTTGTTGATCGATCCTTTGCTGGCACAGCAAGCAGCGGTTAGGTAAACTGCGACGCAATTCGAAGCTGAAATGATGCAATAACTGACGCATTTTTGTCAGCCAAAGCAGGGAAGATATACCAACATCCTTGTCACTTTCGTTGTCATTGAAAAATTTTTTACGCATTTTCACTATTCATTCCATTAAATAGAGGCAAAGCATTTGACCTACCCTAAACTGCATATCAATACCATAGGTAATGGCCAAGATATCGTGTTGCTGCACGGTTGGGGGGTAAATGGTGCGGTATTTGAACCGTTAAAACAGGCACTAAGTCAGTATAGAGTGCATTACGTTGACTTGCCCGGTTTTGGTGACAGCCCGATAATTAAAGGTGACATTTCAGACTGGGCCTCTGCGCTAATTCAGCAGCTGCCAAATAATGCCATTTGGTTAGGCTGGTCTCTAGGCGGTCTTGTCGCCACTCAAATTGCGTTAAATTTTCCCGATAAAATAAAAGCCCTGATCACTGTAGCCTCATCCCCCTGTTTTATGGCACATTTGGCTGAGACACCTCACCCTTGGCCAGGTATTGCACCGCAAGTATTAGAACAATTTTCCAGCCAGCTGCACCAAAACCTACCAAAAACCGTAGAGCGTTTTTTGGCGATTCAGGCAATGGGCAGTGAGACCGCTAAAACGGATATCCTCAAAATAAAGTCATTGGTATTGGCAAAACCGTTACCGTCCGAGACGAGTTTGCAACAGGGTTTAGATATGCTGGCTGAAGTTGATTTACGATCTCAGCTGCCCAATATGACGCTGCCTTGGTTAAGAATTTGGGGGAGATTAGATGGATTAGTGCCACGGAAAGCAGTAAACATGCTGAAAAAAAATACAAATGTGGAAGATATTATTTTAGCCAAAGCATCACATGCACCGTTTATTTCACATACTAGCTTATTTATCGAGCACATAAATCACTGGCTCAACACGCTTAAGCCCTAATTTCACTTTCACAACCTGATACAATTGGCTATAATTCAAACATATTGTCGGTAACGCATCCATCTTTCGATGTTGTATTTATGCATAAATACTGACTAAGGTGATTGACTATGTTGATTAATTCCCACTATCCACAGGTACCTTTAGCAACCAGTAATGTTGCGACGGATCTTGCACGAGTGGATAATCAACAAAAGCCGCCAATCATTCCTCCGCAACAACCCACCAAAAATCATCCTGAACGCGCCTATAATCCACAAAATGAGCGCACACCAGCGTATAAAATTGTTGAGCAAAAGCAGCAACAAGGTTCCAGTAATCAACAGCAAACTGCTCAACAAGCGCCGCTGAGCCAACCCGTAAGAGTCATTGCCAGCAATTCACCTACAATTCAGCGTAAAGACATTCGTATCAAGCTGCCTAGCTCGGCACAAACAGAAACCACGGCGCCGCATAATAAAAAAGCAGCAAATCATGCCTCGACACAAGATGCTGCTTATTTTCAATTGGTGCGCCAGCATGTTAGCCAATACTATGGCCAACACAAAACCTAACAACACTTAACGCAATTCTGTCTCAGCTTCTCGCTTAGGCAAACTAAACCAGTGCTGATTATAAGCCGCACTGCCCCATAAGGCCCAACCTAAGGCATTTTCTGCCTGTTGAGTATCAAGCTCACGTGACGTTAATGTTTCTTTGCTAAAGTCATACACAAAGCTCTTTGCTGGTTGTTCGGGTTGCAATATGGTGACGTTTTTGCCTTCTAAAAGAGCAAAGTTTTTATCATACTGCATCAACGCTCTTCCCTGCCAATCTGAGGCTTGCTGGGTTAAATCTCGGCCCAACATAGGGTAACTGCCTGATATTCCAATCATAGATAATAAGGTTGGCGCCATATCAATTTGACTAACCACCCTAGGATCGCGCTTGGCATCAACACCACCTCCCAAAATTAGTCCTGGAATTCTAAAGCGTGAAATCGGCACTAAGCTAGCACCTCCTACACGACTGTCATGATCCGCAACCACCAGAAACAGTGTATCGTTCCAATAATCCGCTTTTTGGGCTTTCTTGAAAAACTCACCTACAGCGTAATCAGCATATTTGACTGCATTGTGCATTGTGTATTGCGGCTGTTCATACAGTTCAATACGGTTATCAGGAAACTCATATGGATCATGGTTACTAGAGCTAAACACTAAACTAAAGAACGGTTTTCCCTGTTGGTGCATTTCAGTAAATTCATCATGAGCTCTGAATAATAGATCTTCATCAGAAACCCCCCAAGATGCCACAAACGCAGGGTTTTTATAGTCGTCTTGGTCGATAATTTGGCTAAAGCCATTACCTAAAAAGAAACTACGCATGTTATCAAAATGGCTCTCACCACCATAAATAAACTGGGTTAAGTAGCCCTGACGTTTCAATAATTCAGCGATAGTAAAAAAGTTAGTTTGGCTTTTACCTAACTTCACTACTGCCCTTGCAGGTGTAGGGGTAAACCCCGTGGTGATGGCTTCAATACCCCGCACTGAACGGGTCCCTGTAGCATAAAGATTTTCAAAAAACCAACCTTGGGAAGACAGCTCATCGATACTCGGGGTTAAGGGTAATCCACCCAAACTGCCGACAAACCTTGCCCCTAGACTCTCCTGTAAAATAATCACCAAATTTTTAGGATTACCTTGATAAGTGGCTTGGTTAAAGGTCAGACTTGGAAATTCATTAGAGGTAAATGCCTCTACAGAGCGGCCACTTTGCTGGCGAATGATATCGATTATTTTCTGCTGCTCTAACTTACCGTAGACTTTAGAGGCGTCCTGTTCATTGCCCATTTGCTTAATCGCAAATGTTAATGAGTAGCTTGAATTTAGCAGTAATGAATTGACTAAAGGATCATCTGAAAACGCCACCAATGAGGGGTTTAATGGACGATGTCCAAGAGAGGAGCGCGCACCTAAAATGGTGATACAAATAACAATAACCGCAAGCATCGGACGCCAATACCAACGGGGGAATCTAACATTACGAGTGAAATACCCAGATAACCGCCAACCACCAATTAGCGTAGTAACAGAAACAACTAAAGCTAATAACAGCTCTAATTTTCTGCCAGCCCACAACATTGACAGTACTTCTTTGGGATAAATCAAATATTCGACATATAAGCGATTAGGCCTTAACCCATATTCTTGAATAAATGATGGTGTAGAAATTTCAAGAAAAACAATCAGCCATAAACCTAGCGTTAACCAAATACGTAACAATACGGTCCACAATTTACCAATAGCATGCTTGCCTGATAATAATGCTGTGCCTAAGCCTGCAAGACCTAATAACCAACAAAGGGTTGCAAAATCAACACGCAACCCTTGCAAAATAATATGTGACCAACCTTGTGCATCATTCACTCGCTCTAATTGCCACAATGACAACCCTAAACGGCTAACTGTGGTGACTGCTAGAATGATTAATGCGAATATGATAATCGCTTTGAAGCTATGCTGATGTTTAGGGTAACGTGCTGATTTTATGTAGTCTTTATTCGACAGAAGGGATAATAACCCCATAAATTGCTCCAGTATATTATTTTTATTATGTGCTTGTGTATGACAAAGCAGGATGCGTTATGGCGATGTTAGCATGACTGTGTCTGTAATCATGATTTTATGCTTATCTTGAGTCATTAACTCTCTTTTATACTTATCAATCAATTGAATAATCTAATCTTTTATTAGACGTTAAAATCCAAATTAGGTTCAACTATCTTCTTATAAATATCACATTTACATAACCTTAACTGTCAACTGCAATGGTGACACTGAAAAACTCAACGTGATTCAATAAAATTCTCCGACACAAAACGAAAATCAAATTGATTTACTTGGGCTATTTTATCGACAATAGAGATGCAGTTCCAAGCTCACTGGGATAACGACGATGTCGACATCTTGAGTCTCGAAGAAGATGACAAGGGGCATGCCCGTAAGGAGCTTCGCACGACGTTTCAAACTCCAGCAAAGCTGCCAAATGGCCATCAGCCAAGCCTCTCATAGCAGTTGAACGTCAACGAACACATAAGGGTGTTACCACCATAAATACAGATTATTACTTAAGTTATTTACTTCTGGACATCGAACTTGCAGCCAAAGCTGTGCCTCAGCATTGGCACATCGAGAACCAGCAACACTGGGTGCTTGACGTCACCTTTAGGGAAGACTGTTCATGGATAAGTGACCGTGAAAACGCGAAGAAGATGGCGCTATTTAGGCGTATCGTGCTGAATATTTTAGAGCAGCATTCGCTAAATGCCAGTAAACCAACCAAAATAAGAAAGGCATCATGGAATAGCGATTTTAGAAACGAGATTTTTTGGTTAAGAGATTTAACAAAGCTTAATCCCGCCCTAGGCATTGAGCCCTCGATTTAGGCACTCCTCTTGGCATATATATTGAACAAAAAACTCTTAATCAATGGTATTTATTTGACTAACAACTAAAAAATGAAATAAAAAAAAATATCATCAATATAAAAATTATAAAATGCGATCTTTAGGTAAGTACTCGGCAATACTTATCTTTTTAAATAAAACATTTAAACATCTTTGAGAGTTTACATTGAAAATTGAACATCCAATCCATTTTATTTTTAAAAAAGTTTGTCGCTATCTAATAATGCTTTCTGTAGCACTTACTCTAAGTGCATGCGGTGATGACGATGGATTTCCAACAGCTGAAACATTTACCCCCCCGAAAGCTAGTAATTTAACCATCGGACCAGCAGCGTTAGTCGACACTCAAATTTCAGGTCAATATTTATACAGTGATAATGCCAAAAGACCAGAAGGTGACTCTGTACTTGAATGGTTTATTAATGATGAGTTCATTACTACATCGACAACATTCACTCCCGATAAAAAAAATGAAAATGATTGGGTAAAGTTTTGCATTACCCCTGTAGCCTCATACGGAAACAATAATATTGGCGATAAAGTCTGTAGTAAAAGCTTGGTTATTCAGGCCAAAATGGGCAGCGCGCCCGTGGCGAGTAATGTCGTTATCGCCGCGCCACTGCAACCGGGAAGTGCCACTACAGCCAGTTACAGCTACAGCGATGCCGATACCGATTTAGAAGGCGTAAGTCTGACACGTTGGCGTCTCAATGGTGTGGACAGCGGCAGCGGCCTGGCGTTTACCCTACCCGCTGACAGCGAAGGTAAAAACTTAGCGTTTTGTGTCACCCCTATTGCCCTTACCGGTGAGCCCAAGCAAGGGATGGAGGTTTGTGATACGCAAACCATTATCGGCAGCTATATTGCGCCTGTGGCCAGTAACTTGAGCATCACACCCCAAGCGATAACTGGGACACTTCTCACGGGTAACTACACTTACAGTGACAATGCCGCAAGACCTGAAGGCATTAGCCTCTATAGTTGGCGTGTCGATGGTAGCCAAGTTGGCAGCAATAGCACTGTTACCCTCGGAGTGGGCAGCGAAGGTAAGTCGCTCAGTTTCTGTGTCACCCCTGTTGCGAGCTACGGTAATAACAGTATTGGTAGCCAAGTATGCTCCACTCCCGCAACGATTCAACCGAAAGTAGGCAGCGCGCCCGTGGCGAGTAATGTCGTTATCGCCACGCCACTACAACCGGGAAGTGCCACTACAGCCAGTTACAGCTACAGCGATGCCGATGCCGATTTAGAAGGCGTAAGTCTGACACGTTGGCGCCTCAACGGTGTCGACAGCGGCAGCGGCCTGACGTTTACCCTACCCGTTGACAGCGAAGGTAAAAACTTAGCGTTTTGTGTCACCCCTATTGCCCTTACCGGTGAGCCCAAGCAAGGAATGGAGGTTTGTGATACGCAAACCATTATCGGCAGCTATATTGCGCCTGTGGCCAGTAACTTGAGCATCACACCCCAAGCGATAACTGGGACACTTCTCACGGGTAACTACACTTACAGTGACAATGCCGCAAGACCTGAAGGCATTAGCCTCTATAGTTGGCGTGTCGATGGTAGCCAAGTTGGCAGCAATAGCACTGTTACCCTCGGAGTGGACAGCGAAGGTAAGTCGCTCAGTTTCTGTGTCACCCCTGTTGCGAGCTACGGTAATAACAGTATTGGTAGCCAAGTATGCTCCACTCCCGCAACGATTCAACCGAAAGTAGGCAGCGCGCCCGTGGCGAGTAATGTCGTTATCGCCGCGCCACTGCAACCGGGAAGTGCCACTACAGCCAGTTACAGCTACAGCGATGCCGATACCGATTTAGAAGGCATAAGTCTGACACGTTGGCGCCTCAACGGTGTCGACAGCGGCAGCGGCCTGACGTTTACCCTACCCGTTGACAGCGAAGGTAAAAACTTAGCGTTTTGTGTCACCCCTATTGCCCTTACCGGTGAGCCCAAGCAAGGAATGGAGGTTTGTGATACGCAAACCATTATCGGCAGCTATATTGCGCCTGTGGCGACAAATCTCAGCTATTCGTTAGCGGCAGTGGTAGGTAATACGCTAATCGCAAGCTATGACTATAGCGACAGTAAGAGTCGGCCTGAAGGAGCGAGTTTACTTACTTGGAAAATTGATGGGATTGACTACGCCTCAGGTGACACATTATTGCTCCCTGTATCAGAGGAAACCAAAGATCTCAGTTTCTGCGTCACGCCGATCGCCAGTTTTGGTGAAAATGACACTGGATTAGAAGTCTGTACTCCGGTGGAAACGATTGCACCAAAACCAGGTAGCGCACCAATCGCTTCGAATCTTGTTTGGGATACTTTCCCCAAAGCTAACTCGCTACTCAGCGTCACATATGACTACAGCGACGCTGATGGCGACGTGGAAGGTATTAGTTTATATAGCTGGAGAATTGATAGCGTCGAAGTCAGTCAAAACATTGATTACACGCCACCAATCAATAGTGAGGGGCAATCAATCAGCTTTTGTGTTACCCCAGTAGCCGTTACTGGTTCGCCGAAAATTGGTAGTGAAACTTGTATCACCACGGCACTGGCTGCCATATTTTTAACCGGCGAACTCAAACTCTATGAAACCCTGACTTTAGACGTTAAAGGCTACTCAATATCAAGCGTCAGCTGGAAGTCGTCAAACCCATCACAAAATGCAGTGCGTTCCACCAATGTAAACAGCTACACCATAAATAGAGACCCTGAGGATGAAAGCGCCCTTGATCTTGTCGGTCATGATATCGAAGTGTGTGTTACCACTGCAGAGGAGGGGGAAATCTGCTTACTCGCATCGTCTTTTTCCGATAGCGAAGTAACGGGAGGGCTGCCTATCGCGCTTGATGGCAGTAACAATATTACTCAACGAGCTGTTGCACCAGTTGACTATATAGAACTCTCTATTGGTGGTGTAACTAAACGCCTACATCGTCCGCTGACGATCCATGAGTCCACACGCCTCAACGCATTACTTCCCTCTGCACCACTTCATGACGGCGAACGAAGTGAAAATGGTAGTGACGTTAAGTTTACCCTGTATACATGGCCAAATGCCGAGGCATTATGTACCGCTCGAGGTATGGCTCTTGCGGTTGAGGGAGATACAGATACGTCAGATCCCTTTGGTTTGAAGCAGTATTATGATGATACTCTGGCAAAGTATCCTTTATTGAGCCGTGCTCCCATCTCATTGGCTTATGGTTGGGCAACAGATGGTGATTATTATTGGAGTTCATCTGACGTAGGCGGTGGCTCACATAGAGATTTTTATATGGTTACAGGGTCACCAGGCACGCTTGCAGACACAATTCCGGAATATGCGGCTTGTATTGAAACTTTGCCCTAATCACATTTAAGTCAGAGCCAAACAAAGAGTAATTGATGTTCAATTACAAATGAAAAGTATTTTTAAGGTCTTCCCTTGGAGCAAGTTATGTTCGACCGTTATCTCTTTATTATTTTATCGACCTTGTCCGCTTTAATGCTAGCATCTGCAGTGAAAGCTGACGAAATCAAGACATCATCCACCACTATAGATAACTCAATTTATCTCGGTGCCAAAGCGGGCTGGATGCACTACCAAAATGCCTGTGAAGATTGGAATACCACTTGTGATGGTAACGACAAGGCTTACGGCTTATTCGCTGGCTATCAATTTACACAACATTTTGCATTTGAAGGTGCTTATCTAGACCTAGGAAAAGCCATTGCAACTTACCCTCAAACAGGGTTCGATGAAACATATATCGGCTCAATGACGGCTTGGGAAGCGTCGGTCCTCGGACGGTATGGCATTAGTGAAAACTGGGAGATATTAGCCAAATTGGGCTCGATAGCATGGCAAGGCGAAAACCAAGGGCCTTACAGTACTCGGTCTGACTCGGGCTGGGCTCCTATGGTTGGCATTGGTTTAGAATATCAGTGGTCCCCTTCATGGGCCGCGAGAATTGAGTATCAATATGTCAATAAGCTGGGCAGTGAAGATATTGGAGGAAGTAATGGGCACCTGACAACCTTAGGTGTTCACTATCGCTTTGGTCAGAGAACGGTAGCCTATGATTTACCAAGAAAAGTAGCTGTCGCCCCTGAGCTTCCCGTTTCAGCAGTAGAAACTAAAATAGATTCGCTTAAACAGGTGATTTTATTTAATTTTGATAGCAGTGCTTTGCAAGATGAAAATGAGCTAGAAGAAGTACTAACACAGCTACATAAATATCCAAAAGCGACGATCCTCATTAAAGGATATACTGATTCAGTAGGTGAAAATGATTATAATCAAAAGCTTTCAATGTCTCGAGCATTGTCAATATCTGACTATTTAATCGAAAAAGGCGTACAGCCACATCGAATAAAGTTAATCGCCTTTGGCGAATCATCTCCTGTAGCAACTAATGACGATCCAATTAAAAGATACCTTAATCGAAGAGTAGAGCTCGAAATACCTGCCTTGATAATAAGCGAATAAGGACATCGCAGAATAGTCATTTATCGTTACAGCATTGAGGATAGCCATACATTCTTTAAGTGCAATGTAATAAATGACTTACACGCAATATCTTTCCAAATTATCTTGTAATAATACCATTAGCAGACATCCAGTATTCATGCTTAATAACACGTAGTTGTTAAGCATGAATACTGAACACTTTAGAGCAAATCAACCCGCTTGATGAGCTTTATCAATCGTATAATAGAGTGTTTTTTAATCGTTACTTGAGCGTATTAGAGCGCTGACAGCCACAAAAATAAACTCCGCCGAAGCGAAGTTTATGTTGTCGAAATCATCATTCAGGTTAACTGCAGTGACTTACTTTTTCATTTTGGCAAACGCGTCGGCAAAGGCATTGCCCATTGCGGCATTGGTGGGTGCCTTAGAGCTATTAGCAGGCTTTTGGCCTTTTTTAACCGCTTGTGGCTTTTTAGCTTGCGTATTCTGTTGCGTTTTATTGACCTGGTTTGATGATGGTTGCGGCGTTTCATCAAGACGCATGCTTAAGCTGACTCTGCGGCGCTCAATATCCACTTCCATGACTTTTACCTTCACCACATCTCCCGCTTTTACGACGGTATGAGGATCACTAACAAATTTATCGGTAAGCGATGAGATATGCACTAAACCATCTTGATGCACCCCAACATCGACAAACGCACCAAAGTTAGTCACATTGGTTACCACGCCTTCAAGTATCATCTCAACCTTGAGATCTTTAAGCTCTTCTACGCCATCTTTGAAATTTGCGGTTTTAAACTCACCTCGTGGGTCGCGTCCAGGTTTATCGAGTTCAGCAAGAATATCGGTGATTGTCGGCAGACCAAATGATTCTGTGACAAATTGAGCGGCATTGATGCTCTTTAGCAATTCACTATTACCAATTAATTGGCCAACATCGTGTTTTGATGTTGCGGCGATGGCCTCAACTATCGAATAAGCTTCTGGATGCACGGCTGAGCCGTCTAATGGGTTATCACCTTGACGAATACGTAAGAATCCTGCGGCTTGTTCAAACGCTTTTGGGCCAAGACGCGCGACTTTCAACAATTGCTTACGGTTAGTAAATTGTCCATGTTCGTCACGATAATCCACGACGTTTTTGGCGAGGGTTTTATTTAATCCCGCAACCTGCGCTAATAACGGCGCAGATGCCATGTTTAAATCCACACCAACACTGTTTACGCAATCTTCTACCACAGCTTCTAACGATTGAGATAACTGACTTTGACTGACATCATGCTGATATTGCCCAACACCAATGGCTTTAGGTTCAATCTTCACTAATTCAGCTAATGGGTCTTGTAAGCGACGGGCGATTGAAACTGCGCCACGAATAGACACATCAAGATCAGGAAATTCATTCGCGGCAAACTCAGATGCCGAGTAAACAGAGGCGCCTGCTTCACTGACCATGACTTTGGTTAGACGTGGATGACTGTCTTTCACCATGGCAATTAACTCGCCCGCTAACTTGTCTGTCTCACGCGAGCCTGTACCGTTACCGATGGCAATGATATCTACCTTATGCATACCAATCAGGTTCGATAAGGTTTTAATGGATTTATCCCACAGGTTTTGCGGCGCATGGGGGAAAACCGTCGTGTGAGCCACTAACTTACCTGTGTTATCAACAATAGCCACTTTTACACCGGTACGAATACCAGGGTCTAATCCCATGGTCGCTTTCGCGCCAGCAGGGGCTGCCATCAATAAATCGCCTAGGTTACGGGCAAAGACTTTAATGGCTTCTTCTTCTGCGCTTTCACGCATTTTGGCAATAAATTCGGTTTCCATCTGTAAGGCGATTTTAATCCGCCATGTGGACGTCACGACCGTTTTTAACCATTGATCGACACTCGAATCGGTTAAGTTAAGTTTGAAGTGATCCGCAATAATCACCTCACAATAACTACCCTGACTTGCTTCAGTGTCAGGATCGGCATTAATGCTTAAACTTAAAATACCTTCATTACGACCACGTAGCATTGCTAAAGCTCGATGAGATGGTACTTTGGTAATCGCTTCACTCTGTTCAAAGTAATCGCGAAATTTTGCACCTTCTTTCTCTTTGCCTTTAATGACTTTACTTTCAAGTACAGCTTGTTGGGTTAAATGTTGACGGATTTTTAGCAGTAACTCGGCATCTTCTGCAAAACGCTCCATAAGAATATATCGCGCGCCATCTTGGACAGCTTTGGCATCGGCAAAACCTGCTTCAGAATCAATAAATTCAGCAGCTTTGGCATCAATATCAAGGGTGCGAACCGCCAGCAAGGCATCAACCAAAGGCTCGATACCCGCCTCTATCGCTATCTGTCCCTTGGTTCTGCGTTTCGGCTTGTAGGGTAAATACAAATCCTCAAGGCGAGTTTTGCTATCAGCGTCATTAATTGCCTGTGCTAAAGCTGGGGTTAACTTACCCTGAGCATCAATACTCGATAAGATAACTTGGCGGCGGTCGCTCATTTCAGTTAGGTAAGATAAACGAGAATACAGCTGACGTAGTTGAGTATCGTCTAAGCCGCCGGTTGCTTCTTTACGATATCGAGCAATAAAGGGCACTGTGGCGCCATCATTAAGTAGCGCGATAGTGGCATCAACCTGTTGTTGGCGTACATTCAATTCTTGAGCAATCAGTTGGGCAATATTTTGCATAGCAGGAGTTATATAGACTTAAATTTTAACATTGGCCCACAATACCACAAACCAACGATAACGTGATATTGCTAGTCATCATTAAGTCCAGCGTTACATCATGAATAAATTGATTTAATGATTTACTACAAAGATTTACTACAGCAACTATACTCATGTTTTAAGGATGAAAAAACACATGGTATTGGTATGACTGAATCAATAGACATTTTTCCTTGGGATGATAATTTTTGCACTGGACTGGCAAAGATTGATCATCAGCATAAAAAGTTAGTCGCAATTTTGAATCGACTTGCCAGTCATGCCGTGTTTGGCAACCAGCAACTCCAGTTAAACACTGTGTTTAAAGAGCTGGTTGATTACACGGTTTACCACTTTAAAACTGAAGAAGATATTTGGCATCAGTATTTATCTGATGATGATGTGGTAGACGATCATAAACTGAGCCACGACATCTTCATACAACAGGTACTTCAGCTACAGTCTGAATTGACCTCAACACCGTCAGATGCATTGCTTGAAAAAACAATCTCATTTTTGACTCAGTGGCTAGCGTCGCATATTTTAGAAAGTGATCGCTACATGGTCGTCTATGTTCTGGCACTTGAAAGTGGTATGAACAAACAAGAAGCTGAAGATTTTACCCAACAAAAAATGCAAGGCTCTACTCGTCATCTCATTAATGTCATTCTCTCCATCTATGCCAGCTTATCTACCAATACCTTGCATCTGATGCGTAAAACCAGATTAAGTGCTGAAATCCAACAGAAGTTAATTCGCAGTGAAAAACGCTTCGAAAAAGCAATGTACTATGCAAAGGTTGGGCATTGGGATCTTGCCAACTTAAACGGGCATTTTCAGTGGTCGGCGCAAATGTATAGCTTAATGGGCATAATAAAAGATGCCTCGCCCACGTTGACGTTATTAGCCGATATCATTCACCCTAAATATCGTTCTAAATTAATGGCATCGATGAAGTCTTGCTATCACAATGGCACCGAACATCATGTGCAATATCAAATCACCCGCCCAAGTGATAACCAAATAAGGTGGATTGAATGTCGTGGAAAGCGGGTTGTGACCGACAATGGCACCTTCTCTATTTCAGGATTTGCTCAAGACATAACAGAGTTCAAACAGGCAGAAATTAAGCTTATTGAACAGCAACAACAATTACAATTTATCTCTGATAATTCACCGTTTTACATAGCAAGGTGCGATGAAGCACAAAAATATATTTATGTATCTAAACCTTATGCCGCCTTATTTGGTTTACAACCTGATGATATTGTAGGCCAAACGGTTAAAGAAACAATGGGCGAGATAATATATGGCGAAGTAAAAAACCATATTGATAAGGTACTGTCTGGCACGCCAACCTCTTACGATTTATGCTTATTTTCTAAAGAGTTGCTGGTGCAATATGTGCCTGAGTTTGATGACCAACAAAACGTAGTTGGTTATATCACGGGTATTTCTGATATCACTGAGCGGAAGCAACTTGAACAAAAATTGCGTCTTGCGGCAAAGGTGTTCGAATCACAGGAAGGTATTTTTATTACTGATTCCGATAAGAACATTTTGCAAGCCAATTGTGCCTTTAGCAAAATAACCGGTTATCAAGAACAAGATATTATTGGCAAACCGCTGCAGTTATTTAATGGCGATCTTTATGATGAACAATTCTATAACCAGATTTGGGACAAACTGCGAGATGAAGACTGTTGGGAAGGCGAAATCTGGCATCAACATCAAAACGGCTCTACATTTCCGGCTTATTTATATGTAGATGCGGTACGTAATGATCAAAACCACATTACTAACTACATAGTCACCATCAACGATATTTCAACCCGCAAAAAAAATGAGAAAAAAATACAACAATTGGCTTTTTATGATCACCTCACCCAACTCCCTAACAGGCGCTTATTGTTGGATAGATTAAATCGGGTGATCATTTCTAACAAGCGGCTAAATAAGAATAATGCTTTATTATTTTTGGACATTGATCGCTTCAAAATGCTCAATGACACCTATGGACATGACATGGGAGACCTATTATTAACTTCAATCGCCGAAAGGTTAGCCGAATGCGTGCGTGAAGAAGATACCCTAGCCAGAATTGGTGGTGATGAGTTTGTCATTATTTTAGAAGGATTGAGTGAACAGAGCATTACTGCGGCCTCTCAAACTACCGAGATTTGCCATAAAATTTTAGCGGCCATGAGCCATTCATTTCAACTAAAAAACATTCAATATCATTGCAGTGCAAGCATCGGCGTAGTGTTATTCAATGATCCATCGGCCACCACTTCTGAAATCATGAAACAGGCTGATATCGCCATGTACCAAGCCAAAGTAGCTGGTCGAAACACCATGCGCTTTTTCGACCCCACAATGCAGGAAGAAATTTTAAAACGTGCCAAACTTGAAAATGAATTATTTGAGGCAGTTAAACACAATCATTTTAAATTATTTTACCAAATTCAAGTCAATCACCTACAGCAACCTATTGGAGCTGAAGCCCTTATTCGATGGTTACACCCACAAAAAGGTATCATTACCCCCGTAGAGTTTATTCCCTATGCAGAAGAGTCTGGGCTCATTTTAGCGATTGGTAGCTGGGTAATAGAAACCGCCTGCCAACAACTTAAACAATGGCAAACTCAACCTGCGACCAAAGCACTGACAATTTCCATCAATGTCAGTTCTAAACAATTTCGTCAGCCTGAATTTGTAGATCAAGTAATTGATACAATAAACAAATATGACATTAACCCATCTCGATTAAAAATGGAGTTAACAGAATCATTATTGTTAGATGACATTGGCAATACCATAGTGCAAATGCATGCCTTAGGTAAATTAGGGATTCAGTTTTCGTTAGATGATTTTGGTACCGGCTATTCTTCGCTGCAATACCTTAAAAAATTGCCGCTATACCAATTAAAAATAGACCGCTCGTTCGTGGGTGACCTAATCACAGATAAAAGTGATCAGTCGATTGTAAAAACCATTATTTCAATGGCTGAAAGCCTTGGTTTTTCGGTGATAGCAGAAGGTGTAGAAACCATTGAGCAACAACAGTTTCTTCAACGTGAAGGATGCTTATATTATCAAGGTTACTTATTTGGTAAGCCTGTGCCTATTAAAGAGTTTGAACTGCTTGTTAACGACATACAGGCACAAGATCAGTCAAAAACATCTGGTCTAAAACTCAATCATAGTGCCTAACATGGCTAAATGATCGCTACTCGCCACCAATCATTTTCGATACTAGCCCTTTATCGTGCCCCGCTTCAGCCAATACAATTCCGGCTAAATGCAGCACAATAAACGGAATGAAATACCACAAGGCTAACTTATGTATCGTTTCAGCCAGCTCTTCGACAGATTCGGGGCCAAACTTAAGCAATAGCCCAGTTATCATAGAAAAAGTCACACCAGCATAAAACAACCAGTATACCCCTGCTTGCATTTTTTGCTGTAAGTTTGCCTGCGGATTAAATGGCGATAAATAATGTAAACCACATTTAGCCATGTAGATAAACCGCGCCGACAAAAATACGCCAACAGCATAGCCAAAATAAATGTGCCACTGAAACATCTCACCACGGATCATTTTGGCAATACTGATTGCTTTTTTATTATCAATAGTGACTGAAATGTTGGTTAAGCCTTGCTGAATAATTGCCGCCATATGGTTTTTCTCCATCCAGCCCAAACGCAAAAATATTGTCAGCAACATCACCAACATTGCAAAGGCTAAGCCCCAGTGAATGAGTCGATGAACCAAGGGGAACTCTTGTGATGTTTTCATAATCAACCTCGATGTGATGTAAGTATGTTTAACGCATAATTTGATATCAATTAGCGATATTTTTTAAATAGTGTGCTGACTGAAACTTAAGTAACGCTTATGACATGGATATCAATTCATTAAACCGTAAAATAGCATTATGATGTGAGATATACATAGCATAACGACGAGCATAGACAGCATAATATTAAAAAAATCAGCTACAAACTTGCCTTAATTTACAACACATTAACAAGGATACTTTTTTGCCTATCAGCAAACCTATTGGGCTGATTAATCATCATCACACCCACCTCAGATTAATATACCTACTGCTTAAGCTTGGGCTGACTTTTATTGCGGCAGACCTGTTTGGCCTAAGCGCGCCACCCGCCTTGATTTATGTACTCTTTTTTTTTGAAGCGGTTTATGTTGGATTAAGCTTCTGTTTTAAAAATCGTTATCAGTACAATGAACCTTTGCTGTTTATGTCGTTGGTGATCGATTCCTTGCTATTGGCCGCCTGGCTGTACCTAACCGGTGGGGCGACAAATGCATTTATTTCATTATTATTATTGCCTATCGCCGTTGCTGCTGTGGCATTACCTCAATGGGCACCTTGGGGATTAACGCTGATTTCTACTGCCAGCTACAGCCTGATGATATTTGTTATGCCAGAACACAATATGGGCGATCACACCATGGATATGCGCTCACACTTTCTTGGCATGTGGTTTAACTTTTTAATATCAGCATTAATAGTTACCACCAGCATTGCCTTCATCGCCCGAAAAGTTCGCCAAAAAGAAGCTGAACTCAATATTTTACGAGAAGCCCAATTGCGCCAAGAAAAACTACTCGCACTGGGGACTGCTTCGGCACAAATGGCACACCAGCTTGCCACACCACTGGCAAGCTTGCGTTTATTAGTTGATGAGTTACACGAAAATCAACCTGTCGATGGAGTATTGCCAGATATAGAACAGGCGTTATGCCGCTGTGAGCAAACCCTAACAGACCTCCGCTCTGCAACTCAGTCAATACGTGAAAACCAGCAAACAAACATAATAATTCCCAACTTGGTCGACACATTAACTCAGCAGATATTGCTATTAATGCCAGAAGTATCGTTAACCACTCAAATAGATATTAACGATAATACAATGTCTCTAAATATGGACACTAACTTACTGCCTGCATTGATGTCGTTAATTGAAAATGCCGCAAGGGCAAGTCACGAAAACAATGCTGATTATCAGGTTGAGTTATCCGCCACTATTGATAATCAATACTGTTGTCTTAGTATTCGTGATTTTGGTACCGGGATCTCAGCAGATTTAATTGCCCAGATTGGTGAAAATATTATTCACGATGCAAAAGGCATGGGAGTGTCGTTATTATTGAGCCATGCCAGTTTAGAAAGGTTGGGGGGAAGTTTGATCCTGCATCAGCATTCTGATGGCGGCACTGTAGCGAAAGTGCTATTACCGTTAAAACAAGCACCAACAACATTTTCTTCAACTGTATCGAAAAAAAATAGCCATGGATAAATTACTGATCATTGAAGACGACACCACACTCGCCAACATTCTTAATCGGCGCATGAGTCAACATGGTTTTGAATGCCATGTCGCCCATGATGCAACTCAGGGATTATTATTAGCAAGGCAGCATTTACCCAGCCACATTCTGCTGGATATGAAACTTGAGCACAGTAACAGTCTCAACTTAGTTAAACCATTACGGCAATTGCTACCTAAAGCCACGCTGGTTTTTCTTACCGGTTATGCCAGCATTGCCACTGCCGTTGAGGCTATTCGCCTAGGAGCCGATAACTACTTATCAAAACCCGTTGATACTCAAACATTGCTCAAAGCGCTCGACAAAAAGCACCTTGATATTGCGGATGAAGTGATAGCAGAGCCCCCCATTACCCCCCAACGCTTAGAGTGGGAACATTTGCAACAAGTGTTACAAGCCAATAATGGCAATGTGTCGGAAACAGCAAGGCAATTGGGCATGCATCGACGTACTTTACAGCGCAAGCTATTAAAAAAGCCGACATCACTAAAGTGTTCTTAGAAGAACATATGATCTATAACGTCAACATCAATATCGCCGACTATATCAAGTTATGCCTATTTGAAGATGACCAGATATCACTAAACACATCAGCAAAAATCAATAAATATCAGTGATGAGATAAAAAAAGCCCACTTTCACTTTTAGCAGAGATGTGAAAGTGGGACGTCATCGACGAAGGGTGGTACGACTTACACTAAAAGTGGTACTCCCCAGAGAGCCAAGCCTGCATCCCCAGTCCAAACATGCGCTCTCCAGGAAGAATTTCACTGCCCATCACCCGGTTATACCCCGCTAAATGATCTTGATACTCGGTATCAAACACGTTGTTAACCCCGGCTTTCACGCGCCAAGACTTTGCTTCATATCCCACCAACATATTCACAACAGCATAACCCGATGTGCGTTGTTCAAGCTGGCTAACCGAGACTTTATCTTGTGCTGCCATTGCTAAGGTTTCTAAACGCGCAAACCAAGAATTTGACTCATAATTTAAGCCAATATTGATATTAGCCGGCGCAATACGATATAAATTATCGTCGATATCACGGCGCTCGCCTGATACATAGCTAGCAACCATATCGATTGAGACTTGCGTACTAAATGCATATGTTGCGTTAATATCCATGCCCATCAAATCAGCATCAACATTGGCAAACTGCATTGGATTTGCATCACCCATCATTGCTGCTACCGCTAATACAACCGGATCTGTTGCAGCAATACCTTGAATATAATCATCAATTCGATGGTAAAAAATCCTTGGGTTTATAGAAAAATTACCACTATGGTAGGCATTTCCTAGCTCAATTTGATATGCGGTTTCAAGCTCTAAATCCATCTGACCCACATAGGTTTTGCCATCAGCTAAGCCACCTGTCGACTGCATAGGCAACCAAAGATAACGCTGCTGATAAGACGCACTTGCTTGTTTTCGTGCTAATCCGACAATCCAAGTCAGCTCATCATTCACTTGATAGCGTGCATCAAATACAAAGTCGACTCCGGTTTGTGACTGGCTTTTATCCGCTTCATTAAAGCGTGTCATCAATAGGTTAATCGCTGGTTTATTGGCCGCCATAGAATGGTGTACATTTTCAGCATCGGTTTGATATTGCTTAAGCCGAGCACCTACATTGAGCTGCCATTGATTAATGTGCTTGTCCCATTGTGCATAGACGCTATAACGGTCGTCGCGAACACCATTGAAGTTTCCAATGCTAAACATGGACTGTTCAGGGGTGGTTATGACCGAATCATGCTTGGCCATTTGCATATCTAGGCCGACTTGCCAGTCATCTTTGGTGAAGGCTAACGCGCCATCCCAACTGGTAGAATCGGCATTGTTGTAGCGTGCTGACATTGAAGGCATAAGCATGCGCTTGCTAAAATTATCCATTCCATGACGAGCATCTGAATAGGCTAAATGCCAGTCAAGTTGCCACTCAGCAAACAGGTGCACCCCCTGACTATTGATGTGATCGGTACGAATGAAATTGATATCCATTGGCAATGCTGGTGTGCCTGCATCTGTAGTTTCTAAATATTGATAACCTATCCCGATAAATTCCTCTTGGCTAAGCGAATCAGTTAAATTGAATTTATATTGGCCTCCAAACATCTGCTTTTGATAGTCCGTCGGCATAATGTGTTTGCCATTACCAGTTATGACATCTTCATTGCCTTTTAAGATATCGGTATATACCAGCAAGGCATGGTCTTTATTAGCAAGATTGGCTTTCGCACCAAAGCTGCCACGCTGGCCGTTATCTTGATATTGAGCCGCCACTTTGCCATCAACAACATCAAATTCCGCGCTCGACTCAACCACGTTTACACTGCCACCCAAAGTATCTATGCCCGATGATACTGGAGCAATACCACGCGATAAATCAACGCGTTCAGTCATGATCAGGCTGGCATAACTTAACGGAGTATCCATTGCATTAGGGCCTGCGCCAGCTAATTTGACACCGTTAATTTGGGTATTCACTCTATCGCCTGATAATCCGCGATATTGCACAATACCAGTTAATGGTCCATTGCCATTGATTGATGCCCCTGGCAGCACCTCGAATAAATCACCCACATCAATTTTGGCAGGCAATGCTTTATCCGTGGCAGAGACAACTGAGTGATTATCACTATGATGAATAGTGATAATTTCCATTTCATTTGCAAAAGCATGGTTACCAGCAAGAATTGCAGCTACGACGAGGGTTAGGATGGAACACTTTACGATCATGTTGTTATTTTTAATGGGTAAATTGTGACGCAATTGTGCCTGCAATTACTCATAAATAACAAAAGCTAAAGTGGAAACTGCGACAAGGTGTCGCAGTCTAAGGCTATGATTTGATAGGGAGCTTGCTTTGAACAACAGCACACTGACGCATAGCCTATAGGCCATATGTGATAAAGCCGGTCAACTTATACTGTTCTAGGCTGAAAATTGACTATATTTAAACTTAATTTTTATTGAGCAATACGCTTAGTAAACTTAACTCTGCTTAAGTTAGGTTTGCTCAGGCAAATGGTAGAATATCTTGTTAATGTACCAGCACTTTTCACCCTCAGGCGTGCTGACCACAGCCTCATCATCAACTTGTTTTTTCAACAGTGCGCGCGCCATCGGAGAATCAATTGAGATGTAACCTTTGCGGCCAAAAATTTCATCGTAACCCACAATGCGAAAGGTAAGTTGTTGACCGTCATCATTTTCAACTTCAACCCAAGCACCAAAGAAGACCTTACCCTCTTGCTCTGGGGCATAATCAACTATTTTTAAGTTCTCGATAGACTTACGTAAGTATCTGACTCTGCGGTCAATTTCACGAAGACGCTTTTTGTTGTATTGGTAATCTGCGTTCTCACTGCGATCGCCTAAACTGGCAGCCCAAGCCACTTTCTTGGTGATTTCAGGACGCTCTTCACGCCACAAAAAATTGAGTTCTTGTTGTAGTTTTTCAAACCCTTCACGGGTAACAATAGCCGTTCTCATAATATGCTTACAATGACAATTAGAAGATAAAAAATCAATAAACTAATATATCACGAATCTCGTCTTTAACAGGCACATTGTCGCGCCTCTGCTTAGTGTTATTACTGTATTGACTCACCGCTCGGTCATAGACTATTTTTTCAACTATACTTAGCCCTTCACGCGTACACATAAAAGGAATTATATGTACTGGTCTACGCTTCACTTTATTGATTATTATGCCCGCCACAATAACCTCGGTTTACTGCTAATTATTATCTTATTGGGCGTTGGAATCACTTGGCCATCTCATGCTAATGGTATCGAGGATGAACGAGTTGTAAATTCGCTCTTAATGCAAGGTGATTGGTTGTATGAATCTGATGCTCAATTGGGTTTTCTCCACATCAATCAGGATAAAAGTTACAGCCATGTGGTCATCGATCTTAACAACCCTCCAAACAGTTATCATCATTGGGGGCGTGTTACGGTAAATGACGATAAACTGTTATTTCGCCCCAGTGAAATTGCTTTTAGTCATCAAAACAGCGCAATGATTGAGTCAGACTCAGACTTAAAACCAACACAAGACTTAAAATCAGCAGCAGATTTAGGCAAGACTGAAAACGCTTTTAGCGCTGCATTATTAGCTAAAACAATTCATTACACTTTGTCCAGCAATGCACAGCAGTTAATATTATCAATTGGCCCTAACCAGAATCATCCAAGCAATCAGCTTTATCAAGCTTTTGAGGCGCACCATACTTTCGGTTATTGGCCTGATGATCAGTCTGCGGATATGAGTTACCTGATCATTTTTCCCAATAATTATTATGCTCATATTTACAGTAACCTAGAACAAGTTACTGCGACAAAATTTGAGTTTGGGCAATTATTTTAACCAAAATCACTTTAGTGCACCCCAAAGAAACTTCAATTAGCCACAATAATCCCGATATTGTGGCTTTTGTTACAATTTCAGTTGTCACATTTTACAGTCATAAAACTCAACAAAATCAAAATGTTTTAACATAAAAAAAACCGTTTAGCGCACAAAATAGCGAAACTTACTTTTTAGAGACTATTAGCCAGACGCTAAACTGGTTATATTGAGTGAAAATGCTAAAGATAAAAGGATATTTTCATGGGCCAAGAAACGTCTAAAATTCTCGTTGTTGATGACGACATGCGACTGCGTTCACTATTGGAACGTTATTTAATGGAGCAAGGTTATCAAGTACGTAGCGCGGCCAATGCCGAACAAATGGATAGACTACTTGAGCGTGAAAATTTTCATTTATTGGTTTTAGATTTAATGCTTCCGGGTGAAGATGGCTTATCAATTTGTCGTCGTTTACGTCAACAAGAAAATCCTATCCCCATTGTCATGTTAACGGCTAAAGGTGATGAGGTTGACCGCATTATCGGCCTAGAGCTGGGCGCAGACGATTATTTACCTAAACCCTTTAACCCACGTGAATTATTAGCCCGTATTAAAGCTGTTATGCGCAGGCAAACCACTGATGTACCTGGCGCTCCAGCCCAGCAAGAAGCCGTGATTGCTTTTGGTGATTTTTCACTTAACTTAGCGACCCGTGAAATGTTTCATGGTGAAGAGAGTATTGCGTTAACCAGTGGCGAATTTGCGGTGTTAAAAGTGTTGGTTTCTCACCCTCGAGAGCCATTATCTCGCGATAAATTAATGAATTTAGCTAGGGGCCGTGATTATTCTGCACTAGAACGTTCTATCGATGTGCAAGTTTCTCGTCTGCGCCGCTTAATTGAAAAAGATGCCGCTAACCCACGTTATATTCAAACGGTATGGGGTTTAGGTTATGTGTTTGTTCCTGATGGCTCAACCCGAAAATAACCCGTGCCAGTACCGGTCAAATTAACACTAAAATGGTGGCAACACCTTTTACCACGTAACGCCTTTAGTCAAACTGTGGTATTGATTGGTAGCTTGCTGCTGATCAATCAACTGGTTTCTTATTGGTCGGTTGCGGTTTATTTTATTAAACCCAGCTATGAGCAAATAAATCAGCTTATTGCACGTCAAATCAATATATTATTTGTTGATGGTGTAGAGGTTGGCCGCGAACACTTGTCGATTGTTGACGCCCTCAATGCCAAGGTGCGGCACGACGGCATGACTGTTTATAACCTCAAACAGGCCCAAGAAGCAGGTTTAGACAACGCCACTTATTATGGTTTTCTGTCTGAACAAATGTCTGTGTATTTGGGCGGTGAAGCTGAAGTACGGTTTTCTCAGGGTGAAAATCTAGATGTATGGATTAGACCGCCGCAAGCGCCATCATTATGGATAAAAGTACCGCTGACAGGCATTAATGAATCAGATTTATCGCCACTCACCTTATATTTATTAGTCATTGGTGCACTCAGTGTCGCCGGTGGCTGGCTATTTGCGCGCAAACAAAATAAACCGTTAAAACGCTTACAAAAAGCTGCCGTAACCGTCTCTAAAGGAAAATTCCCCGACCCCTTACCTTTAAGCGGATCAACTGAAATTGTAGAAGTAACTCATGCGTTTAATCAAATGGCGCAGAGCATGAAACAACTTGAACAAGACCGTGCGCTATTAATGGCTGGCATTTCCCACGATTTACGCACCCCTTTAACCCGCATCAGGCTAGCATCTGAAATGATGGTTGAAGATGATCAATATCTTAAAGACGGTATTGTCAGTGATATTGAAGATATGGACGCCATCATTAAACAATTTATTGCTTATGTTCGCCATGATCAAGAGGCCATTAGAGAGCCCTTTCCTATCAATCAACTCATTCAAGAAATTCAGCAACAGGAAAGTAACCGGCAAGGTGAAATCGAAGTCGAGCTAACCAGTTGTCCCGACATTCCCATTCAGCATGTTGCCATCAAACGCGTACTAAGTAACTTGGTAGAAAATGCTTTCCGCTATGGTCATGGATGGGTAAAAATAAGTTCTTTTGAGCAGGGACACTATGTTGGTTTTTGCGTTGAAGATAACGGCCCAGGAATTGACATGAATAAAGTGGATGATTTATTTCAACCATTTACCCAAGGTGACACCGCCAGAGGAAGCGTAGGATCTGGCTTAGGATTGGCCATTATTAAACGGATTATTGATAGACATAATGGCAAAGTGAGCTTAGCCAATCGCGCGGAAGGAGGATTGATTGCACGCGTGTTATTACCAAAAAAATAGGCTAATTAAGCACTGCTCAAACACAGTGATAGCGGGTATCCCTCATCTAATTAAGCCTATTCATTATGCTCAATAAAAACCTAAATATATAAATGGACGCTAAATGCGTCCATTTATATTCAAAATAGTTATATAACCACGATTACAGTGCTGAATGAGGTCCAAACACTTCATAATGCAACTGGCTTTCAGGTACATTCAACGCCAATAATTGTTGTTTAACCACTTTCATAAACCCAAGTGGCCCACAGAAATAATAATGTGCATTCGGTAATATCCACTGCGCAATTTTTGCCAGCTCAACCGTACCTTCAAAATCATAGTCTTCAGCAGGTAAATCTGTCGCTAATGGCTTGCGATACCAAACAAATCGGGTTAAATCAGTATTCTCTGCTACTTGGTTGGCTACACACCCTTTAAAAGCATGTTGCTGGCCATCTTCACAGGCATGCACCCAAGTGATTTGGCTTTTATGTGAATCTGACAGCAACTGATTCAGCATACTCTTCATTGGCGTTAATCCTACTCCAGCAGATATCAACACCACAGGCGTATTATTGGTCACTGTTAGTACAAAATCACCCGCTGGTGCGACAACATCAATCACATCACCCTCTTGATAATAGTCATGCAACAAATTAGATACTTTACCGTCGGACTCGCGCTTTACACTGATGCGATATGAGTAACCATTAGGCGCATCCGAAAGCGAATATTGACGAATTTCTTGGTTTTCTAACTGGCTGTTATTAATTGAAACACTGAGATATTGTCCAGGGATAAACTCGACAACGGGCAAGCCATCTTCCGGCACAAGTAAGAATGAGGTGATAACAGAAGATTCAGCTTTCTTTGCCTTAATCACGAAACGACGAGTGCCTTGCCAGCCGCCTTTTTTGGCTGCAGTTTGTTGATATAACTGTGCTTCACGATTAATAAAAATATCAGCCAGAAAACCGTAAGCCTTACCCCATGCTGTTAACACTTCTTCAGTTACCGCATCGCCACCTAACTCTTTTAAGCTTGCTAACAAGTGACCACCGACGATCGCATATTGCTCTGGCTTAATTAAAAAACCGGTATGCTTATGGGCAATACGTTCGACCGCTGAACTTAAGGCTTCCAGATTATCAATATTTTTAGCGTAGGCAGCTACAGCATTGAATAAGGCAACAGGCTGCCCTCCTGTGTGCTGATGCGCTAAGTTAAACACATCTTTTAATTCAGGATTATGGGTAAACATACGTTGGTAAAAGTGTTGCGTTAAGGCTGGGCCAGCAGACTCTAATAATGGAATAGTGCTTTTAACAATCTCTTTTGTATGTTGATCTAACATAAACAACCTCTAATATGTATTTTAAATGCATGTTTACGCGCATACTAAACATCTATTTGATTTAGATCAATTATTTTTGGATTAACATTGTTTCAGGTTCACCCAATATACATGCTATACCGGCCGTTAAAATAAAAAAGCACGCCATCAATGTCATGATGGCGTGCTTTGTTATTTTTAGCTTATCATCACGTCAAAGTGATGAAAGAAAACCTTATAGGGCAGCTAATACCGCTTCAGCAGTACTGGCTTCAAATGCTTTTGGTGCTTCAACATTTAATACTGTCACCACGCCATTATCGACAACCATCGCATATCGCTGTGAACGTACACCACCAAAACCTGCTGTATCCATCTCTAAGCCTAGCGCTTTAGTAAAACTGGCATCGCCATCGGCAAGCATCATGAGTTCTGATGCATTTTGCGCTTCGCCCCAGGCTTTCATCACGAATGCATCGTTAACCGACACGCAAGCAATAAAATCAACGCCCTTGGCTTTAAGCTGATCAGCTAATACCACAAAACCTGGCAAATGCGCTTCTGAACATGTTGGTGTAAATGCTCCAGGTACTGCAAACAGTACCGCTTTCTTACTGGCAAATAACTCAGTAACATTGTGATTTACCATACCGTCTTTGGTTAGTTGGCCTAAAGTACCAGCAGGTAAAGCTTGTCCTTGTGCGATCATATTTAAATCCTTAGCAGTGTTATGAAGCCTGAATATTGCAACCTTCAGCTGCAAATAATATCTAGGCAGAAAATATCTATATTGTACGCGGGCTAGCATAAATTAGCCTAACCTAATTCACCACAAGTTGGCTTAACATTTAAGTTAAATCAGCCTATTAAATACTGAGCTCTGACTAACCACCTAAACTCAGCTTAAGACGCCGACTAACGCATTGGTATTCTAAACATATGCGCAATCTAATCAGTCAAAAACTCTCAGAAATACTAAGTCGAAGTTAACACATCCACAGGCATATCGACCTAGGAAAAAATATCGTATTTGGCGAGATAACTTAACAGGCTTAATCAAGGGGAAACTCCATCGGTAGTCATTAACAACTGCACTTAAGTCGAGCATGGTTTGCCACATAGCGACGTTACAGCATGCTTATTGACTTAGGCGTATCGGTAAAATGACCACTACGGTCAACCCCTTTGGAAGGTTTGGATTCAGATGAATTTCACCACCGTGCAGGCCAACAATATGCTGACAAATGGATAAACCTAATCCAGCACCTTGGCTTTCATTTTCATCTACACGATAAAAACGCTCCTTGGCACGGGCAATTTGAGTATCTGTCATACCTTTTCCACTATCTGAAAAACGCAGGACTATTTGACCATTAACCTCTGCTGCATCAATACTAATAATTGATTCTTTCGGGCTATATTTACAGGCATTTTCAATTAAATTTTTGCACACTAATGTCATATAGAAAGGGTCAACATTTACCTTTAAGCCATCTGCTATATCTATCTGCCATTCATAATCTGTAATTATGGTAATCAATTGATTTATTGAAGAGTCGATAATATCGTCGACTCTAGTCGGGGCTAAATTCAAAGCATGCAGTGCGTCAACTCTAGACAATAAAAGCAATTGTTCGACCATATGGCTCATGCGCTCAACCCCTTGTTCAATCGCATTTAAATGAATGTGAGCATAATCTAGTTGCGGCGCTAATAATTCGGACACTTCATTAAGCGCGTCTTGCAGGCCATTATGGTGAAGTTTCACAATCGCTAATGGCGTTTTTAGCTCGTGCGCAGCGTCAGCACTAAAGCGCCTTTCACGTTGCATGGCTTGTGAAATTCGAGCGAGATAATCGTTTATAGCATGTTGGATGGGTACTAACTCGCTTGGAAGATTAATGTGCAAAGAGGATAAATCTTGTGGTGTTCGACTCAGTAAACTGGTTTCTAAGGCTTTAACTGGTTTAAATAAATAATAGGTTATCAGCAGCAAAATCAATAATACTATTGGAGTCACTATTGAAGGAACGACCCAAGCATTAGACATCATTTTATCAAGTAATTCTTTGCGTACGTCTTCAGTTTGTGCGGTAACAATCCACACTTCATGTGCTTGAGAATAGTAGCTAAACACATGCCACGACACAGCATCAATATTGCGCAGCTCGTATCCCTGAGTAAACGAGGTTAAGGGTTTATCACCAGAACTGTCTGAATAAACTAACAAATCACCCATCGAATTTAATAACTGAAATGACAATTTTTGCTCATACATTAAATTCAATGCGGTAGATTGTTCGGTAAATGTTTCAACTTCAGAAGTATTAACGTGCAGCTTAATCGGTTGTAAGGCAAGTTGTTCAACCTTACTTTGAGTAAATTGATTGACGTAAAATAACTCTAGCACTTTGGTTGTTTGAAGCATCTGCGCATCAAACAACTCTTCAATTTGCTCTCTGGCATCTTCACGACTTAAGGCATTGGTGGCCACGACCGTGATAATCATCGCAATCGTTATCAAGACACTTATCAACATGCGTAATGAATAAATGGGCCGTAGTTTCTGTCGTAAGACTGTAAACATTAGACAACCTCAACCAAAGTGTAACCAATGCCACGCACGGTTTTGATTAACTCATTAGCCATTTTTTTACGCAAATGATGAATGTGTACCTCAATTGAATTACTGCCCACCTCATCCCACCCGTAGGTTAACTGTTCAAGCTGACTTCGGGTTAATACTCGTCCAGCAGATTGGGCAAACTCAAGCAGCAATTGGTATTCTCGCCTTGAAAGCTGCACCAGTTCACCCCTAAAAAGCACTTCGCATTTTGAAAAGTCGATGTTTAACGCACCATAAGAAAATTGATTGTGATCTAATCCATATTGTCTTCTGACTATTGCACGCAGTCTTGCCGCCAGCTCGCGCACATCAAAAGGCTTGCTCAGGTAGTCATCTGCGCCCATATCTAAACATGCAAGGCGAGTATCGAAATCGGTGTTAGCCGTCAGCACGATTGTCGGCACTGAAATGCCTTTTTTCCGCCACTGTTTAAGCAAATCGGCACCGTTACCGTCAGGTAAGCCTAGGTCGAGAATAATTGCACTAAAATCTTCATAATCTAGTGCATTCAATGCCTGTTGATAGCTAGAAAGATGATCAACTTGCATGCCTAATTTGGTTAAACTGAGGTACACGCCCTGCGCCAATAATGCATTATCTTCAACCAGTAATACCCGCATGTTAATTCACCTTACGTTTTAAACTATCTGAATAATTTAAAGTTTACTGATTGTTGTTGCAGAAAAAGCTCAGCATCTTTACCCTGCAGCATCGCCATTGTTGCTAACATTCCCGCAGTGACGCAATTAGGTCCCAAGACAGTGACAGACCTAGGTGCATCAAGCACGGGATAACCTGTGCTTGGATTAATAATATGCCCATAACGACGCCCATTCACCTCGATGAATCGTCGCGTATCGCCACTGGTTGCTAAAGCCCCCTGATGGACACTTAATAATGCTGCGGCATTATCTAATGCCTCGGGATTCTCAATCCCTATTTGCCATGGCTCACCGACTTTAGGGACTAAACAGCTAATATCACCGCCAAAGTTAACTAATACTGAAATACTAGGCCATTTTTCAGCGAGTAAATAAGCCACTCTATCGACAGCATATTCTTTACCTATGCCGCCAAAATCAAGATTCATTTGCGCTGGCATAGTGATCTGCTGTTCATCAAACTTCACCGCTGCAAAGTTTACCTGTTCTTTTGCCAGCATAATATCAGCATCGGCGGGCACTTTAGCGCCGGCATCAAAGCGCCATAAACGCATTAATGGACCCGCACTTATGTCAAAGTCGCCATCACTTAACAAATAACACTGCTGTGAAAATCTTAGTAGTTGCAGGGTTTCTGCATCAATTTGAGTAACTGCGCCTTGGGCATTATTGATCTGCCACAGCGGATTACCATCAATAAAGCGACTGTATTTTTGTTCGATACGTTTAGCTTCTTTATAGGCAATCTCTAACATTGCTTTTGCAATGGCTTGGTCATTGGTCGCTATCAGTAGTTCACACGGACTTGCCATCGCACGAAAGCAAGCTAAAAAGCCCCAACTCCGAGCTTGTAAAGTCGGCGTTGAGGCATTATTTAGCACATTTGATGAACGCATTCGTGGATATTCTCTGCTCACTTAAAGTGTTCATCTTAAAACGAATAACTCACTTGCGCTACGATCGCTTTCACCGCAGGGAATTGTTCAAATTGACTCAACTGGCCAACTAACTCAGTACCATTATTCTCTGGGTTTTGCTGGTAGTACTCTAAACGGTAGCTTAATTCATGTCCGCCAGATAACCGTTGACCAAACTTTAATCCCACCGTATACGCGGTCATATCACCAATACGATAATCTGCGCTGGCAAATTCAGGTAATGGCTCATCGGCCAACAAAAATGGCTGATAAAAGTTTGCTGCTTGCTGTTGGTAGTAACGAAGGTGGATCTGAGCATAAATACTCGGGCTCAAATAATAACGATAATGGGTTTCCAAGGTATGTGATGAAATATCCCAATCATCGGTACTGTAGCGATAAGAAAAATCAACTACACCTGAATCTAACGCGCCTTTGGCCATTACAAACACACTGTGTTTTAGGCGATCTTCTGGGCGATTTTCATATAGGTAAGTCTGCGTGGTACCACTGTTATCCACTTGAGATAACACTTTATATGGATCCGTCATGTAACCCGATACATTCGAAATACCGTAGTTAGCTTGCATTAACCAATAACGATTAATGTTTTGGGTTACCCCAAGCATAAGGTCAATGGTTTGCTTATCATCGGTCCCCGCTTGACGCGTGTCATCAAATGCCGCTTGAAACGCCGCTTCGGTATCATATTGAGATCTCAGTGCCATTTCAGATAACGCCACAGGTCTGCCACCTACAGCATCAATGGTATCTTGGGTAAACGCCCCTGATAACGCCACTATTGTATTGTTTTTATTAAAGCTACGCTCAAGGCCTGCATTTAAACCTAACGATAAATAGTCAAATTCGGTTGAGCCATTTAAGCCCACGTTTAAGGTCCAATCTGGATTAAGTACTTCCATCCAGTTCGCACTTAATTGGACACGAGTATCGTGGAAAGTGTCATCAAGCGGCGTTTCACCGGCATTAACGGTATATTCACCATTGCCAGAAGGGCGAGTAAAGGTTTGGCTACTATCCTGCGCCACCGCACCAGACGCCGATGCACCCGTTAAACTGTCCACCACCAGCTTCATGTCTAATAGTGAACTATCGCCAAACGATTTCTGCACATTGCCGATAACTTCAGCGGCTTGCACTCTATCTTGCTCGCCGTAATACATAATGGCGGCATCGACTTTCCAATCGTCTGATTTTACGATGTCATTAAGGTCTGTCGCTTGAGCACTAGGGTTAATTAAGCTGCAACTCGCCATGGCTATGGCGCCTGCTATATTGCGTTTTTGAGTTAATTGCATCCGCAACCTCCGCCCGCTAATGAGCGACCACCACTGGTGCCTTCTTTACTAAAATAAATATGATCATCTAAGGCCATATCAAGCTTTTCACTGTCTAGAGCCATATCAGCTCTTGCAAGTTGATCTTTTTCCCAGGGCTCAACACCTAAGGTTGAGCAAGCCGATAAACCGGTTAAAATAACAATAGCGAGTCCAGCTTTAATATTGAATCGAATCAAATTGTTTTTCATAAACTACTCCACCAACAACTGTTGAATTTCTTGCTCATACAGGGCTTTTTTATCATCATAAAAACCCACATGCTGTTGCACTAACTCGCCCTGGCGATTGAACAAAAAGCTGCTCGGCATGCCTTGTAAATCAAATGATCTCGCCACATCGCCTTCGGGGTTATAACGCACAGGAAAACTCGCGGGTAACTTTGTTAAAAACTGCGCAGCAAGCTCAGGTTCAACGTCCAAATTAATCGCCACCACAGCTAAACCTTTGACGGCATATTTGGCGTGCATCTCGTTCATCCAAGGGAAAGATTTACGGCAAGGGCCACACCAGGACGACCAAAAGTCGACATACACCACTTTGCCCGCAAACTCTGACAAATTAACGGTTTCACCCTTAACATTTTGCACAGCATAATTTAATGCGGGCGCAGCAATGCTTGAATGTGTAAAAGTCATCATCCACAAAGCGCAACAGCATAAGCACAATGCATTGATGGTTTTTCGAAAAAACAGTAACGAAATTTGATTATGGATGGCTGGCATAATTAATCCTTATAAACCCTATACTGGCAATCTATCGGGCCAATCTTAAGGCTTTCTTAAGGAAAAATGATAAGTGTTTATTTTATAAAATCAGTCAGTAGCATAAAGTGATATGCCAGTATCATTATGCTTAATTCGGGCGAATTAAGCAGATAAATATCATTCAGTTTGCAAGGTTAGCAACAGGCATAAGCAATGGTATAATGCCGTCATTAGCGACATTTTATCAAAGGTTCACATCATGGCACGCACTGCTAGCGCATTACACATTTTGGTCAAACACAAAGAGTTGGCCGATGACATTATGGCTAAACTGAAAAAAGGCGCTAAATTTGATGTGCTGGCAAAGCAACATTCTAGTTGTCCATCGGGCAAAAAAGGCGGCAGTTTAGGTGAATTTAAACAAGGCCAAATGGTACCGCAGTTTGATAAAGTTTGTTTTAGTGGTGAGCTCATCACCCCACATTTAGTTAAAACAAAATTTGGCTGGCATGTGGTAAAGATCCTTTACAGGACTTGATGTGTAAAGTCTGCGTAAACATAGTAAGTTGGATTTTGAAAGTCTTAAACACTATTTTTGTATGCAACACTAAGATAGTGCATTGCAATGAACATATAACTAAAGTGCTTTACCGCACGTAACCGTCAAATTAAGTGTTAAAATTTACGCTTATGTTAAGCACAAATATTTTAATGGCCATGGTTAACTTGCTTCTAGAAAATAGTTTGTTGGATTCATAGACCGTTAATACTGGTAACATCGCCAAACGATCCAAGAAAAGCCCCCCAGAAGGCAGAACATTTTTTCTATTGAAAGCCTTAAATAATCATTACACGCAAACACCTCAAATCAAAAGGTTGCTAATTGACTATATATAAACGTTTTTCTACCTACTACCGACGTACAATTATCATCTTCATTGCTGTCGCCTTAACGGGATGCGCGGTGTTTGCGGGCTTAAATTTCGATACTTTGTACGGTGAAGCGCAGCCACAACAGCGCATGGTAGCAACAACCTCTACTCAAGCTCAGCACTATATCAATGATGTTAAGCCTATAATAGACAACCGATGTGTTGTGTGTCATGCCTGCTACGACGCGCCTTGTCAGCTAAAAATGTCATCCGCTGAAGGAATAGACCGGGGCGCGAATAAAGACATAGTGTACCAGGGCACACGGTTACTCGCCGTCGATACCACTCGCATGTTTATCGATGCCCAATCAACGGCAGAATGGCGCGATAAAGATTTTTTCCCCGTATTGAATGAACGCACACAATCAGAAGAAGCCAACACCCAAGCGGGTGTTATTGCGCGAATGCTGCAGTTAAAACAAAAGCACCCCTTGCCCACTGAAGGCATTCTTGATGACTCGTGGGATTTCTCTCTCGATCGTAATCAACAGTGCCCTTCCGTTGAAGAAATGAGCCGTTATGAACAGCAATTCCCTCAATGGGGAATGCCTTATGGTTTGCCGCAAATCTCAAACCATGAAAATACTATTTTGATGCAATGGCTTGCCAATGGTGCACCAATGGCTACCATTCCGGCCCCTTCTATTGCTGAACTTAACGCGATAGAAAAATGGGAAACCTTCCTCAATACCAATTCATTAAAACAGCAACTAACCAGTCGCTATATTTTCGAACATTTGTTTGTTTCCCACTTATATTTTGATGATATAGAAAGTGGCCAACCCACTTTCTTCCAATTGGTCAGATCGACAACCGCACCAGGTAAACCTGTTGATATTATTGCAACACGTCGACCTTACGATGATCCTGAAACAGATGTGTTTTATTACCGATTAGAACAAGTGCGCGAAACTATCGTAGATAAAACACACATGCCGTATGCGCTCAATGAGGCAAAGCTTGACCGTATTAAGTCATTATTTATTGAGCCCAATTATAGCGTTACTAGCTTACCAAGTTATGAAGCAAGCGTTGCAGCAAACCCGCTTATCGCCTTCACCGACTTACCCGTCGAGGCGCGATATAAATTTATGCTTGATAATGCGCAAAATACTATTATGGCGTATATAAAGGGGCCTGTTTGTAGGGGCCAGCTAGCACTCGATGTTATTAATGATAGATTTTGGGTGTTTTTTGTCGATCCAGACCTTCCTAATATGTCACAACAAAATGCATTTTATCGTTCACAAGACGAAAATCTTACCCTTCCAGCTGAAAAAGAAAGTAATACCTTACGGCCTATTGCTAATTGGGTTAAGTATGCCGGTCAACAAGGTCGCTTTCTTCGCGCGAAAAATGCATATTTGGATGAGAAATTTGAAAATAATGAACATTTAACTACTCGGCTAATTTGGGACGGTAATGGCACAAATTCGAATGCGAGTTTAACGGTATTTCGCCATTTCGATAATGCATCTGTCGTGCAAGGATTAATAGGTGAGCAGCCTAAAACCGCCTGGGTGATCAGTTATTCTCTATTAGAGCGAATTCATTACCTGCTTGTCGCTGGTTATGATGTGTATGGTAATTTTGGCCATCAATTGATAACACGCATGTACATGGATCTTCTTCGCATGGAAGGTGAGTCAAATTTCTTAACATTGTTACCGGCAGAAAACCGTCACCAAGAACTGGCTGACTGGTATCAAGATGCACATTTGTATCTAACCAAACATCTTGCTGGTGATATCAATGAAGTCAGTAGCCCCCCAGCAATCACTTACACCACAGACAACCCCAAACATGAACTATTAGACATGCTCAAGACCCGCCTAGAAAAGGTATTACCAACACGTTATGCACTTGAATCAACGCAGCTTACAAATGAAAGTAAGGGTTATCTTAAAAAGATTAACCAAGTAAAAGGCGAAAATGCATCGATATTCCCAGAGCTGACTTTTATTATGATTGAACCTGAAGATACTGCGCTCGATCCTCAGCTTTTTACGTTAATCAGAAATAGCGCCCATAAGAATATTTCTAGCTTGTTTGATGAAGAATCCAATCGGCAATATTCACGCGATAACGTAACCCTTGTAAACGGTCTACTCGGCAGTTACCCCAATGCTTTTTGGCGCCTAAAAGAAGCTGAGTTACCCGCATTATTGGACCAAGTTTTAAAGGTCAAAAATGAGGGTGATTATAAAAGGTTATTAGATAACGTTGGCGTGCGTAGAACCGATCCGTCTTTTTGGTATTTTAGTGACATATTAATGATGCAATACAAAAAAAATCATCCAATAGAGGCTGGGATACTCGATTACAATCGAGTTGAAAATAGATAATGAGATTGATTGTTTAGCGGACTAAAGGGCTGGGTAAATTAAGCTGCTCAGCCCACTATATTTAAGTACGCTTTACCTTTATCCATTACCAAACGTCGTTTGGATGAACATCACAGGCCCCCCATCCTGCAACGACCAAAGGGTATTCACAACAATACCCTCTTGGCTCCTCCTGCCAATGTTCTGATTACTGTGCGACCTAAACGGACTAGGTTAGCCGTGGCGCTTCGATTGCACCAAAATCAAGGGTAGAAAGCACAGACTATTCACAAATAATCCCTCCACCAAAAACACTGATTAACTAACCGTCGCTTTAATTCTAAACGGCTGATAAAAATACAAATATCGAACTGCCACATAGGCGACAACTATAGTTGCGATGAGCAGTTCCATTTGTGCTAATCGGCGTACTTGATCAATATAATGCACTGCTATATTGGTCGTTTCCATCCAGGTGACCATTTTGAATAATGCTGTAGAGCCTATCACCATAGGGAAAGTAAACGCTGCGTAGCCGGGGCTAAATGGCAGGGTAAGTAATTTAATAAATGCCAGGTAGATAACGCTGGTCATCAACACTGCTATGCCAAATAGTAAGGCGATAATGATAGGTGATGGCGTCGTCGCTACGGTTAAATATCCCGCTAATGATAAGCTGGCGGGGGCAGCTAACACGGCCAAAGTTGGCTTGGCTGCATCGGGCACTTCATGGCTAAACATTAAACGATAAATCATTAACGGTAACATCACAGCATAGGTCGCCATACCAAAGATTAAAGCCATATGGGCGATTAAAGCCAGTTGTGGGGTGCCCGAAAATGATACGTCAGCAACAATGATACCTACGGGCGGGATAAACCAGCTAGGCACCATGTGGTGAAGTTCGAATACTTTCGCTCTGTGATATAAAAAGCTTATTAAAAATACCAAATGTAAGCCTACGGCAAACAACCATAACGCATCGCCTGCCAGTAAATAAAACTGCCCTACCGAGTTAGACACTACCATAGTGGCCATGGCAAATGTAGGGACCACACTACCAATCACGGGATGAGCCAAATCCTCTTTCAATGTATGTGATAACAGTAAAAATTTTATGGCTAACACCATGAGTAACACGCTCGCAATGGCGGCGCCGATGAGTTGACCATAACCATTTAAATTGGCGAAGTTTTCCCAACACCAGCCTAAACTTGCAATACCCAAAGCTAAACCGGCCATGGGCGTTGGTGCGGTGATTAATTTACCTTTAGCCATGTTGATCATGCTGAACTCTCACTATTTCGATGAACGCGTTGATTTGTTTCTTAATGCGATGTTACGCTTGCTGTATGTTTAGGTATATCCAATTATTAAGAACATGCGTTAAGAATAACTGAACGATATTTTGGGCGATAACAAACTAATTAACGCTAGGTTCATCAATGGCGGCGTTGATAAGACTCACTAAAAGCGGAATGATATCACTATGGTCATGCACATATCTTTGAAGCAGCTCAATGTATTTCATGCTATTACGCAATACAAAACCTTAACGGCTGCAGCAGAACAACTTTGCTTGTCTAAAGCCGCTATTAGCATGGCGTTGGCAGAACTTGAAAAACAACTGTCTCATCCATTATTTGATCGGGTAAACAATCGGCTTATTCTTAATCAAGAAGGGCAACAGCTGTTACCCTTGGCAGATGAATTACTTAATCGCGCCCTGCAGATCACGCATCTTTTTAGCGATAATCCAGCCTTGTACGGCAAGCTCAGGCTGGGCAGTAGCGATACCATAGGCAATCATATTAGCCCGTATTTACTTAGCCAATTTCGGCAACAACATCAGCATTTATCGCAAAGCTTATTTATTTCAAACTCTGCCACTATTTGCCAAAAGTTAATTGATTTTGAACTAGATATTGCCCTTATTGAAAGTCAATCTCATCATCCAGATTTGATTTCAATTCCTTTTAGCAACGATGAAATGTGTATTATTAGTGCAAAAGATCATCCGCTAACCAAGCAAACAAAGCTGAGTCTTTCGGACTTGGACAATAATGATTGGGTGTTAAGAGAATCCGGCTCGGGCTCACGGGAATCTTTTATCAATATTCTGGCCCCAAAACTGACCCATTGGAGACTTGCCTTTGAGATCAATACCACAGAGGCATTAATTAGCAGTGTTTCAGCAGGGCTGGGATTAGGCTGTTTATCCACTTTGGCGGCACAATATGCGATAAAAAGTGGCCGAGTGCGTCAGTTGGCGGCGCCAATTAATATGCCGCGCAAGTTTTGGTTTTTAATCCATAAAGACAAATATCAAAACCCACTGCTTAAAAGCTTTATGGCTTTTTGCCAGCAATGGCAAGCTACAGGGCCAAACTAAACCCCATAAAAAAACCGCTCAATGAGCGGTTTTTATTGCAGAGTAAGTTAATCAGTATTTACTTACTATCATGACCATGGTGACGGTCATTGTGTGCTGGCTTGGCGACATCTTGCATGTAAATAGCACGATTAGCTTCAATCACTTTATCTGACGGTAATGGCACAATTTCAAATGCGGGGTCGAACTCTGTCATCACTTTCGCTAAGGTTTCTAAGAAAGATGCATCACCTTTAATGTTAGCCGCTTTGCTTGCAAGTAATTCTTTAATCGTAGTTTGCTTAAGATTCAGCTTAACGATGTCAGCTTGATTGATAGTCAAGGTTGCTGTTGCTGTGTCTTTTACTTTAGCAATTTTAGCGTTGCTTAAGTTACCGTTCGAAAGCTCCACCACGTAGATTTCTTTAGTATCTGGTAGCACCAAGTTAACTTCAAATGCATAATCTTGCGCTTTAATTGAATCCACTTTAATCGCTAAGTAATCCAGTAACGACCCGACTGGCATTTCAGCAATAATATCTGCTGATGCTGATTTAAGCGCACCCGCTTGACGACCAATACGCAGCTCCTGAGCCCCTGCAAGGTACACGTTTCTCCAACCAGCGCCTTCCGATTGATAACCTAACTGCTCATAAGTATCTGCCAGTAGCGAACGCGCATCATTGTTGCTTGGGTTACTCACAACCACTTTGTTTAATGCTGTTGCCACAAAGTTATATTCACCTTTTGCGAAATCGGCCTTAGCATGCTTAAGCACAGCTTTTTCACCACCCATATACTCAACAAACTTAGCCGCTTCGGCTTTTGTTGGTAATGGATTGAGGTTAGCCGGGTTCATGTCAAAGTAGCCTAGGTACATGTTATATACCGCACGTGCATTGTGCGAGTAAGTACCGTGATAACCATTAGTGTGCCATGCATCTTTGATTGATTTTGGTAATACTTTTTGGATTTCCCAACCAATATCTTGCATCACAACGCCATTGTTAGCTAAACGTAATGATTGGTTATGAACAAAGCCATAGTTGTCACGTTGAAGTTTTAGGAAATCATTAATGTCACTGTTACTCCAAACTGGTGAGCTGTGCGCTGAGAATAAGAATTCTGCTTCACCGCCCCACTCTTGGATCATGTTATTGATTTCTTTCGACCACTTAAGCGAATCACGTACTTTAGCGCCGCGTAAGGTATACACATTATGCATGCCTTTGTAGGTGACTTCAGCAGCCCAAATTGTCTTCATGCTGGGGATATAAGCGACGGCTTCTGATACGGCTTCAGTGCCTGATGCATCCATAAACACCACTTCTAAGCCGTCAATCACTACCGTTTCGAATTTACCCTTTAAGTTTGTTTCATAGTGTGGCAATACATAAGTAACTTCACCTTTTGCAAGGCCATTGGACAAAGCGGCATCAACAATCGTGGTTTCTGACGGCACCATAGTTGCGCCATATTGATATGACGTTCTGCGAGACATGGCATTACCCGCTAGTACGTTTTCATCCACCATCTCTTTAGTAATGTGAGCAGAACCATACACTTTTACATCTGGAAACATATCCTGTACACCGCGAGAGCCCCCGAAGTGATCACCATGCGAGTGCGAGTAAACCATTGCAAGAACAGGATCGGTATTACCGTACGGTAAGTTTTCAAGTGCAAATTTTAACGATGCTTTAGCTGATTCACGCGTCGTTAAAGGGTCAAATACAATCCAACCATTATCGGTACGCACTAAACTCATGTTTGCTAGGTCAGTACCACGAACTTGGAAAATTTTATCATTTACTTGGTATAAACCATAAGCTTCATTATTCATCTGTGCTTGACGGTAAAGCGATGGATTAATTGTATCTGGCGTCTTTTCACCAATAAATTCATAAGCATCTGCTAGTAAAGCGGATGTAGCTGCGTCAAGTGGGGCAATTAGATTAGCACGACCTTCTTGAAAAGATTTGTTATCTTCAAACTTTAGCTCTTTTGCAAACTCTGTATTATAAGCTTTAGTCGCTTTAGTTGCTGGTTTACCTTGGTACATAAATGAAGTTGTTAGTGCATGCTCATCTTGGCCTGCAGCGTGGTCATGTGCCACAGCAGAATAGCTAAAAGACAAACTTGAAATAACGATTGAAGCAATAACGGACTTGTTCATAAATAATCACCCATATTGAGGTTGCTACTTGATACCTAGTGAATAATGAAAATGCTCACTGGCTTAATTAGGTTTATCATAACCTGTTAACAATTTAGATAAACAAAGGTAACTATGGTTGACGATTAAGTTATACTTATGAATTGATGCAGACAGTATGATGAGAACTTATGCCAAACAAAATTGATTTAAATCTCTATAGAGTGTTTTCACAGGTATACCATCACCAGTCGATCACCTTAGCTGCTGAACAGCTTGGCGTAACTCAAGCGGCGGTCAGTGGCTCGATTAAACGGTTATCACAGTTATGCGGCCAAGACTTATTTATTCGTAATGGACGCGGCATTATCGCCACCCTATATGGCCATCAACTGATGGAGCAACTGATGCCTTCATTGGAGGTGTTAGAAGGATTGGTCGAAGACACCAAGGTATTTGACAGCAAAAGCTCTAACCAGCAATTCACGGTTCTAGCATTTGAGTCCATCACAGATCAATTGCTACCTCATACTTTGCATTTGCAAAAGCTAGGTAATCCGCTAATCACCTTTAAAGATCAAAATACCAATGAAACACAAATCAATGAGGCACTATTTTCCCAACAAGCCGACCTCGCCATTGATATTACCGATAGCCGCGATAACACCTTAATTTACCAACCCCTAGCCACTGATGAAATTGTATTGATTTGCCGCCATAATCATCCGCGCATTAACGGCAGTTTGACTGCTGAGCAATTTTTTTCTGAGCAACACATTAAGCTAAACCTCACCCGTGCAAATACCTCTATTGTTGATTTTTATGCGGAGAATAACCTGTCTACCCGCAAAGTGGTGGCAGAGTGTAACTCGTTACTCTCGTTAATTTCTTTGGTGGCTCAAAGTGATTGTATTGGCGCCTGTAGCAAATCATTAGCCCATAAATACCAGCAGGCTTTTAATATTCAAATTATCGACATGCCAGTTAGCATTAAACCAGTACAATTATCGTTAATTTGGCATAGACGACAACGCAATAATCCTGCGCATAAATGGTTGCGGGACACCATCACGGAAATATACCGGCATCATATTGGTCTAACGCAATGATGTTTAATCAATGGGCAAAAAACAGCTCACCTCACTGTTGAATAGCAACAAAAAAGCCTCGCATTACGAGGCTGATTTATTACACGTTAATGAAACGCAGTTAGCAAGACAAAGGGCTGTTTGGTAAGCGTTTATTATCCCGAGCTGAGGTTATTTAATCAGACTATTTTTGGGTGTCTGGATAAAGGGTATTCCACCACTCTGGCTCGCCTTTCAGCTGTAAATCAAACCATGCCATTGTGGTGTCCCACCAGTCAAAACGTATATTACGCGCACTGATTTGGTGGTCTTGACCGGCAAACTCGACCAATTCAACATCTTTATTTAATAACTTAAGCGCGGTATACATGTAATGACTTTCGCCAACGGGTACGTTGGTATCAGCATCACCGTGGATCAATAATAGCGGTGTAGTAATTTTATCTGCGTTATACAGCGGGCTTTGGTCTACGTATAACTCACGGTTATTCCATGGAAAACTGCCACGACTGGCAACGCCAGAATAACCATAGCCCCACCAGCCATGTCCCCAGTATGAAGACAAGTTACTGATACCAGCATGAGACATAGAGGCGGCAAAAATATCCGTTTGGGTAGCTAAATACATGGTCATAAAGCCGCCATAAGAGGCGCCCATATTACCCACTTTTTTAGGATCAACGGCGGTGTAAGCCTGCAAGAACGCTTGAGTTCCCTCAATAATGTCGTCCGCAGAGTGTTTACCCCAGGCATTAACATGACGACCACTGAATGCTTGACCATAACCAGTAGCACCACTGGGTTGCAGTACATAAACTACATAGCCTTGTGCCGCCCATAAATTAAATGGCCAACGTCCGCTAAAGTTTCGGCCTACTGGTGAGGTACCGCCATAGTAATACACTAACGCGGGATACTTTTTAGTGGCGTCATAATCCACCGGTAAATACACTCGACCATCAATCAATTGACCTTGCTTATTGGTAAAGTCAAAATCTTCCATTTGGCCTAAACGTGTGGTGGCATAACTGGTGACTTTACTATCAAATAGCATCAGCTTGCGATTGGATTTGATATTCATCACGTATGCTTGTTGCGGCACAGTGGCTGATGTTCCGGCATAAACTATGGTAGGTAAAGCTTGATCGGTTGCAATACCAAAACGGTCGACCATTTCAACGCCCATGTCGATTTTACTGAACTTGTTTTGGCTTTTATCGAAGAAATACAATGGGGCAAAATCCCCTTCGATTACTGATAAAATTAAGTCTCTACCCGCAACCACTGTCATACTGGTAATTGCAGGGTCAAACTCTTTACTAAGGGCTGTCACTTGCTGGCTCTTAGTTTCACGCCAATATAATTGACCATCATAGTCATTGACTTCCAGCGCAGGATCTTGCTTGCCTAAGCCATCCATAAAGGTAGGGCCAGCCAAAATAAACATGCCATTTTCGCCATAGAGCGCGCCGCCAAAGGTGCGATACTCACCAATTAAGGTTTCAGATAAAGTGGCAAGATCAAGTTCCACTAATTGTGAAAGACTATGAGCCGGCTCAGCATAATCAACCACAGCGCGGGTCAATAACACCTTACCTAAGTCAATGTCACTGTCTAACAAATTACTGCTTTGCTTAGCGTCTGTAAGCTGTCTAATAGCGCCAGATGCCACATCTAACTGATAAATTTGGCTGTTATTACGCCAATAGCTCCAGCGGTCCTCTAGTGCTTGATAACGCTTTGAGGTAGCTTTTTCGTCGGCTTTAAAGTTTTTTTGCCAGCTAAATAACAAGGTATCGCCATACCAGTGTAAACCAGAGACATTTTCAACTTTGTCAGCAGCCACTTTTAGTGATAAATCGGCGATATTTAACAACACAATTTGCTGGCCAACCACATAAGCCAACTGCTTGCTATCTGTTGAGAATGCGCTGCTTTGCGGCAAGCTGTCTTGCCAACGGTAAAGCACTTGGTTGCTAGCAACATCACGTAACTCGGTAACAGAAATGGCCTTATCACCTTCACTCGGGGAGTATTCAACCGTTGATTGCAGTAAGTATTTACCATTTGGCGATAACTGCATACTGCTAATCGTTTTTGCATCAAATAACTGCTGTGCTGACACTCTGTGCGTGTCTTGCTTAACAAAACTCAGCACATCAACATCACTGTTACCTTGCCAATCTAAACTGAATGGCACCTCAGCTTGCTGGCCATCAGCCAATAAAATGAGTTGATAATCACCATTAGCTAACTCCAGTGGCACTTCATCAGCTGATTTAACAAGTTGGCCATTTAAATACACTTGTGGATTTTCAAGCCCTTTAATCTTGAGTACACCTTGAGTAAATCGTTGGGTTGATAGCGGAAGTTGGTAAGCTAACCACCCCTCACCTTCGGCCTTTTCAACCGCTGATTGCCAGGTTAATGGCTGATTAAAAACTAATACTGGTTGAGTGGTATCAGGCTGAGTTAACTTTGCAACAAAATTGGCTCGTAACGCATCTGCATGAGCACTTTTAGATAACGGCGCTGCGCTTTTTTGGTTAACAGGACCTAGACGCTGAATATGGTTAAGATCGATTTCGGCGCCATGCGCCATGCCAGCAACAGCTATGGCTAAACTGGTCAAAACCAGTGTAAAAGCTTTCATGGAAAGTCCTTTTATAGGTTATTTTTATGAACTGAAATGTTGAAAAAATAAGGTGTGCTAAGTCATGTAATTGTAACATTTTGACAAAAACGGCCTAAAAATGCATCTGTTTTCGGGTTTAAAGTAAACATAGTTCTACAAGCTAATGTAAATTCCCTGATACCGACTAAGATCGGCTTTAACATCACGACCGTATTTTCTGTAAAGTGACCTTTGGTTTACTGGTAGCAGGCGTGTTGTACTCATTGTGGAAAACCCGAGATCAATCGCCAGCCTAGGTGCTCTGTTTTATCCTTGCGATGGTGGAAGTAAAAAGCCCTTAATCATTTTAAGGGCTTTTTTATTTATCTCTTAGCTCAAGTTGAGGTTACTTGGCCATCTTACGACCGTATATCAGTAAATATATCGCCGGTATAACAAACAAGGATAACAGCGGCGCAGTCACCATACCGCCGACCATAGGCGCGGCGATTTTTTGCATCACTTCATTACCCGTACCACTGCCCCACATAATGGGTAATAAGCCAAAGAAAATCGTTGCCACTGTCATGGCTTTTGGACGTATCCGCATTACCGCACCATGAATTAACGCTTCGGTTAAATCTGAACGGTGATTGTATTGTCCTGCCGCCTGACGGTCTTTAATACTGTTGTTGAGGTAAACTTGCATCACCACCCCAAACTCAGCGGCAACACCCGCTAGGGCGATCATGCCGACCGACACAGCAACCGAGAAGTTAAAGTCGAGCAAATACAACAGCCAAGCGCTACCCACTAATGAAAATGGCAAACTGAGCATGATCACCGACGCCTGCACGAATGAGCTAAATGTCATCATCAACAACATAAAGATCACCATTAGCATCAATGGCACCACCAGCTTCATTTTCGCTTCAACGCGCTGCATATATTCATATTGCCCGGCAAAGGTGTAGCTGTAACGCGGCGGTAAATTAATTTGCTCATCTAACGCGGTACGCGCCATTTTGATGTATTCACCAATCGAGATATCTTGTAAATCAATAAATACCCAACTGATTAAACGGCCATTTTCACTGGCCAACATAGGTGCACCATCACTGATGGTAATGCTGGCTAAATTACCTAAAGGTAAATATTTACCTGTCTTGGTGAGTACGGGTAAATCTTTCAGCTTTTCAATATTGTCACGGAGCTCGCGCGGATAACGAATATTAATCGGGTAGCGCTCTTGCCCTTGAATGGATTGACCCACTTGCATACCGCCAATGGCCATTTGCACCACATCCTGTATGTCTTTTAAGGTCATGCCATAACGAGCCGCATTTTTAAGGTCGGGTTCAATATCAATATAACGGCCACCACTGGTGCGCTGGGCAAAGGCCGACGAGGTGCCTGGTAGCTTACTGACTACCGCTTCAATTTCAGTGCCGATACGCTGAAGCTCATTAATATCTGCCCCTGATATTTTGATGCCTACGGGGGTTCTTACCCCTGTTGATAACATATCTATACGGGTTTTAATCGGCTGTACCCACGCATTGGTGATACCAGGCACTTTGACGGTTTTTTGCAGCTCACTAATAATGCCCTCCAAAGTCATGCCTTCACGCCAGGTATCCCGTGGATTTAGCATGATGGTGGTTTCCAGCATAGTGAGAGGTGCAGGGTCAGTAGCGGTAATCGCACGGCCAACCTTACCAAACACTCGTTTAACTTCAGGAACCGTTTTAATCAACCTGTCGGTTTGTTGTAATATTTCCGCCGCTTTACCCGAGCTGACGCCAGGTAAGGTAGTGGGCATGTACAGTAAGTCACCCTCTTCGAGTGACGGCATAAACTCGCTGCCCATTTTTGTCATCGGGTATACCGCACTGCCAAGCGCCATAACGGCCACTAATATGGTCATTTTAGGAAAGCGCAGCACCACGCGTAACAGCGGTTCATACATGGCAATTAATAGGCGACTGAGTGGGTTTTTCTTTTCCGCAGGAATTTTACCGCGCACAAGATAACCCATCAGCACTGGAATTAAGGTGATTGCCAATATTGCCGATGCCGCCATAGCAAAGGTTTTAGTAAAGGCTAACGGATGGAATAAACGTCCTTCCTGCGCTTCAAGCGCAAACACAGGCACAAAGCTTAGGGTAATAATCAACAAGCTGAAAAACAGTGCGGGCCCCACTTCAACGGATGCTTGTCTTACTAGCTCCCAATGAGCTTCTCCCGTAGGCGTTTCACCATCATGTTGGTCACGGTAATGCTCCAGATGTTTATGGACGTTTTCTACCATCACAATGGCGGCATCAACCACCGCACCTATCGCAATCGCAATCCCGCCTAGACTCATAATATTGGCATTGACACCAATCATGTTCATCACGATAAAGCTGACCAAAATTGAAATGGGTAATGAAATGATTGCCACTAAGGTTGAGCGGGCATGCAGTAAGAAAATCAGGCAAATAAAGCCGACCACCAGCATTTCTTCTAACACTTTGTGTTTGAGGTTATCCACCGAGTTTAAGATGAGCTCAGAGCGATCATAGGTGATCACTAACTCAACACCTTCGGGTAAACCGTTTTCAATTTCGGCTAGTTTGGCTTTAACGTTGTCAATGGTAGCGAGGGCATTTTCGCCATAACGCATCACCACAATACCGCCCACAACTTCGCCCTGACCATCAAGCTCGGCAATGCCTCTTCGCGCCGCAGGACCCGTTCGCAGTTGCGCCACATCTTTCATTAATACTGGCGTGCCAGATTCCGCCACTATACCTAAGGGAATTTCGGCAAAGTCTTCTAAAGTTTGGCGATAACCGGACGAGCTGATCATGTATTCAGCTTCGGCCATTTCAATCACCGAGCCACCAGTAGAGCTATTAGAGTTATCGAGTGCGTTCCTCACCGTCATTAAATCAATTTGATACAGTGCTAACTTATGAGGGTCGACAATAATTTGGTAAGACTGCTCCATACCGCCAATGGTGGCGATCTCTGAAACACCCTCAACACTTTGCAATTCTAATTTTAAAAACCAGTCCTGCAGCGAGCGTAATTGGGCTAAATCATGCTTACCTTTACGATCAACAAGAGCATATTGAAATACCCAACCCACACCAGAGGCATCAGGCCCTAATGAAGGCGTCACATTGGGCGGTAATTGCCCTTGGGTTTGCGATAAATACTCTAAAACCCGTGACCTAGCCCAATAAATATCTGTGCCATCTTCAAAAATGATATACACATAAGAATCGCCAAACATCGAAAAACCACGCACGGTTTTGGCACCCGGTACGGCTAGCATCGCTGTCGACAATGGGTAGGTAATTTGGTCTTCAACTAACTGAGGGGTTTGCCCTGGATAGGAGGTTTTTACAATCACCTGCACATCAGATAAATCAGGTAAGGCATCTAAAGGTGTCATCCGCATGGCTTGATAGCCAATTAACGCAATGACCACGGTCATTAACAACACCATGGCTCGCTGCTTAATCGACGCACTAATTATTTTTTCTAACATAGTGAGCTCCGATTAATGATTTGCGTGCGGATCAGTTGCGGCACTATTGCTACCACTTAGGCGCTGCAAGCTACCTTGAATACTGGCCTCTGAATCTAACAAGAATTGCCCCGACACAATCACTTTGTCACCGGCTTTTAAACCTTCAGTGATTTCTGCTTTACCCTGAGCAATCATGCCAACTTTGACAGGTACCGACGCAAATTGATTATCACTGCGTTGCACCACGACACGGTTTTCTCGCCCAGTCAGGATTAATGCTTCGGTTGGAATGGCTAATACTCCACGGTTTGGCCCGCCAAACAGTTTTACATCGACTAAGGTGCCCGGTTTTAATTGCTGATTCGGGTTATCTAAGCGAATTCTCACCCGCATTGCTCGTGTCACTGGGTCTAGCTCTGGGTAGATGTAATCTATGCTTGATTCAATATCAAACAGACCTTGCGCGGCAGAGGTCACCTCTACTGCACGGCCTTGTTGCAACCAGCTTTGTTCATTTTCAAATACGTCGGCAATCACCCACACACTGCTTAAATCAACGATTTCAAATAAGGTATCACCCGGTTGAACATACATGCCATGACGCACGGTGAGCTGACTAATTAAGCCATCTTGCTCGGCATAAAAAGGCACTCGATACAGGGTTTCACCCGTGCGCTCTAGTTGCTGAATCGATGCCGAGCTCACCCCCAGTAATTCAAGACGCTGACGGGCTTTTTTCAACAATACTGCCCCACGGTTTTTATCCTGCTTAAGGTAATCTCTGGCTTGCATGTAATCATCTTGCGCATTAATCAGTTCAGGCGAATACAGCTCATACAATAATTGACCCTTTTTAACTTGCTGCCCCACGGTATGCACCTTGAGGGTCTCTATCCATCCGGTTACTCGGGTGTGCACATGGCCGATGGCATTTTCATTGTATTCAACTGTACCTATGGTTTTGACTAGCTTCCACAGTGTGCCCTCAGTAACGGTTTCACTGCGCATGCCTAAAGCTTGTTGCATGCCACCAGAAACCCCAACAACAACCTCCTCGCCCACTTCACCTAAGGTCACTTTTTCTAAGTTCATGCCACAAATTGGACAGGTTCCAGGAGCATCAGACACCACATGCGGATGCATCGGGCAGACATATTTAATATTAGTGGGAGTCTGCGCACTTTTACCTGGCAGTAGGGTATTTTGAGGCTGATTAAACACCTTGTCAGCCTGACTGGCTGCGGGTGCTTTTGTTGCTGTTGCGTCCATCGCCGAATGATCATGCCCGGCATGATCAACATCCTCACTTGAACCGGCTTCTTCCTCTTCTTCTTTGGCCACCAAAAACATGTTGCACTTAGGGCAACGGCCAGCTTTATCGCTGGTCACCTCAGGGTGCATGGGACAAATATAGCTTGCTGACACCGATGAAGCCTCACCAGCATGTTCACTGTGTTCATGCTCCGTGGCTAATGTCACAGGCGACACCATTAAGCTGGTAGATAACACAAAGTAAAGAGTGAATACAACGCGTTGAACAGCAGCGTTTTTTAATACAGAATTTTTCATATAAACCTCGAACGGTCTAACACAAAGTTGTGCCAATACTCGTTAAAAACACACAATAAAATATTGCTGTTAAGTCACAGCAGAAACATTTTCTTATGCGATTGGAGGTCTAAATGCTGGGGGGGAATCGACAGAGAAGCCACTTACCGTAGCGGCAAGTGGTGCAGGATTGGCAGGCGCATTAGCAATATCAAATTGGATATCACTTAAATCTGCGGTATAGGAAATCGTTAAGCAATGATTACAATCAATACTGCAACCACCTAACCCATTACAACAGCTATTGCTATTATCGACTTGCTGCGATTGTGACTCAGATACCATATTGCCATGGCAATCTGTCATAGCGGAGGCATGCTGCATTGAGGTCAGAGGCACATTATTATCTGAACCATCACTCAAAGCTTGAGTCATCATATGGGATTGCTGATGATCCATCGGCACCATAGAACTACCATTAGCTAACAAACCTTGTCCGACAAGTGCGAACAAAGTGAAAGTCATTAGCCAGTAGTTTTTCAGTGTTTTTTGCATCGCACTCAAAATCCAATATGCCGGACTGAATAAATCTTGCAGCATCTTACGATGGCGATTATTCAATATAGGCTCATAAAATATCAACTATTAGAGTTGACCGTGTAAACCATAAAATGCTTTCAATCTAAAACAACTTTGGTCGTTAGCCCAGCTAACAAACAAGTCGATAAGGGCAATAGCATAACGCTAAATTCATGCTGATGATAACTTTTTTATTGTTGTAATTGTGTGATAAATGCCTAATTTAGCAATAACTATAACAATTTTATCGCAGCGGGCTTTGACCGAGTACGACGTTTGCGGCGATATTGTCCTTTGCGGAGTAAATCAATACACCAATAGCATCCGGTCATGGTTAACCACACACTGAAAAAAGCCATCAACATCATAGGCAGATTATTGAAACTGCCTTGGTTGTTATAATCCATAAAATGCAGCATAAAAAAGATATCGGCTAACTTTTTATGCTGATCACTGTGGCCGACTATTCGCCCAGATTGCGCCTCAACATACACTTGAGTATCGATGTCGTCAGTAAAGTTGACCTGCCATGTGGGGTTTTGTTGTTTTGGAAAATCGCTAATCGGTGGGGTGAGTAATTTGAGTTCGGCTACCTTGCCCTCACCTGTGTATGACGCTTGCGCTAAACTTGTTACCAGCTCTTCATCAAGAGTGACCGCCTCACCGCTATAGGCATCGACTAAGGTGTATTCATGATAAGAATGCGCATACAAGCCTTGCTGATGGCTAAGTAAATAATAGGGCTTAGCCAATAAAAATACCGTATCTAGCGCCACGCTATCACTATGTTGTTCAAGTACGGCTTTAGGCTCAATCAACTGAGTCGCATCGAGCTGATGCTGCACCATATCCTGACTAAAATAGGTTAGCCCTGCTGCTTTGGTGTGATCCATCAAATTGAAATACAGGCCACTGGCTAACCACAGCACAAACTGAATCCCGACAATGACCGACGCCCATTTGTGCAATTTTCTAATCCAACGCATTAGGCAACTCCCACGCGTTGAACGCGGCTTTTTTTACGGCGTGAAAACAGGCCTTTAATCACCCTAAAATACACTAACACCATGCCAGTCAGTACCCCACCACTGGCTAGCAAGGCGACCCAAAACAGCAATGCATTATCAATATCTTCACCGCTACTGTAGTCCATAATATGAAACCTAAACATCCAATCAAACCAACGCCAAAACTCATGACGCTTACCCACCAAGATGCCTGTGTGTGCCGACACATAAAGCGAGGGGGATCCAAAATCATCAAAGTTAACTCGCCATGCGGGTAAATGGCGTGGGCTTAACTCAAAAGGAGGGTTGTCGGTAATCAGCGTCACCTCGGCTACATCGCCCTTGCCCGTGTAAAAGTATTGCGCAACTGATACGGCCGTTAACTCTGATAATGGTGATAACACTTGGCCGCTATTAGCGCTAATGACTAATTTTTTAGTGGGCTCGCCATCCGCTAAGGTCAGCCTATAAACAGTTTCACCTAACAAGGTATCGACACTGATCTTGTCAATATGGGGATAGGCTTGAATGAGCTGTTGCAGTGAATAATTCATCTGGGCGGGCTGCACTTTAGATTGCGGGGTGATAACCAAATCATCGCCATGGATAAAATCGATATCCACATAGACCATATAAGCGCCCGTGACCGACCATATCGCAAATTGCAGCCCTAAAAATAACATCAACCATTGATGAAGCGTTCTTGCGGTTTTATGCATGACTTTCTCTGTATTTGAGCTAAAACACTTTTATATTATTACCTTAACAGTTTTAGCTAGGTGATCATTAATCATCTTGTTGCTGCAATAATAGCTTAATACCTTGATAGCTTTGCTGATTGTTTAGCACTGATTGGCACCCAGTTGTTGAGCTTGGGAGGAGGATAAGTTCAACATCATCGATAAGTTTGCGCGATAAGCGTCCCTCACGGCAAGCTTGCACAACCCACTGTTGGTAAGCTGGATAATTGGCAGCCATATTAACTGAAACCACCCGATTGGCGAATTCAATATTAGCCAGACGCTGTTTGTTATCAATATCGGCTTGGCTGCCTGAAGTTAAATAATGAGACACCCCTTTAAATATCGATTTGCCATTATCATCTTTACGGGCTTGAGTTTGCTCGATAACCCACACACCATGCTCACCAATAACCGACAGATGTTTATCAGCAATATTGACTAACAGTGCGGTATTTTCATCCACACCAAATCCCATTTCACTATCAGTGGAGGCGGTTAGCATTAACAATCTTATTTGGCGATCCCGCTCAGAAAAATGCGTATCCATTATCCCAAAAGGAAATAACCCCAAGCCACCCTCTGCACGATAGGTCACTGCCGTTGCGGGTATATCCCCATCACACTGATTCATTTCGCATCGCTCACTCGGTGGTGTGGCACTCAATACACCATGCTGAATTGCGCCGTCACTAGTGCCGCCAGTGATCATATTTGCCGCTGTCATCACAGCTGTTCCCGCACTCGTCCCGCCAATCACGATTTGTTTATTGACCAAGCGATTTTTAATCACAGCTAACGCTTTAGACGGCTTTTTATCCGGCGTTAACCATGCCGTTAAGGTTAAACTTTGATCGCCACCGTTTAAAAATAAGCCATCAATACTTTCCAGTAACTCATACAATTTTTCAGGTGACTCACATAGACGTTGTTGTAATTGTGTGTGATCAGGATAAAGCCGAGCTTTATCAAAATTGCCTTGTAGTTGCTGACGCAACATTGGCAATTTGTCGCATTGATTATGATGTATACCGGCTTGCAAAGCCGCATCTAAGGGCAACCAAATAACATCAGCGCCAGCTTGTTCAAAAGCACTGGTGTAGAAAGAAATGGACTCAAACGGGTCTCGGGCTGAAGCGGTTACAATACCAATTAATGGGCGTGTCGCATCGGGATTTTTTTGCTGTTTTTTTAGTAAAGCCTGCAAGGTAAATAGTCGATAAATAGCCGGGCCATAAGGCTTGGTTGTGGCATCAAGCCTGACCTGTTCTTGCAAGGGGCGGCCATCTATAGAGTGTTGTTCTTGTTCTAATAAATCGAGTAAAGCATAGTATTGCTGATCGGTTAACTCATCCAACAAATGCTTATCCACCTGATACACAGCATCTTTTAACTGGTTTAAATTAACGCTGCTTTTTGCTGCTTTTCGACTGGCTTTGCGCAGATTGTTAGTTTGATTTAAAGATAATGTTTGCAAGCTAAAATGATTAAGTGCTCGCTCAAGCCAATCAAGGCTGAAGTGATATTGGATTGATAATTTGGCATTAGGTGAAAAAGTGATGCTGTCGACGCAGGAATGAGGTGAAAGTGAGCTACAGGTTTTTAAGCCACCCCCAACTAACATCAAATCAAACCCAGGTGATAATGGTTTTTCTAGCTTTGGTGAAACGTCTTGATTTGCCCATACATTATCAACAAACAATAATTGCAATAACAAGCAAAAAGCTAAAGTGCTAAAAAATATAAATAATTTAATTCTAGAAATAATTTTCATGGTTGCACTCAAAAAAAAGTGTCTGCCACGTATTGACTCAAGCATCATATTACGGATAGCCTCTTAACATATCAACAACAAAAGATTATTTTTTATAACATGATATTTTCAGCAACTCTTTTCCAAAGATACCACTTCCGTAATTGGTATCTGTCTGAATGGTGGGACGAATAACCTACTGAACACGTTAGTGTTTGGTGGAGTTTTGTCTAGCCGTCTTACTCCCCTCTCAATCATTTGATTGACGTTGTACTGCCTGCAAACATTTATTAATGCCAAGCGTATTGACTCACGCGCAGTGTAGCCACGTCTAAAAATTACAATTAGAGATTTATCGGGAGCTTACCATGAGAAGTTCAGTACTTTTATGCGCCGTGTTTGGCATGGCGTTATCACCTGTTGCCTTAGCCGTTGCCAACGAATTAGAAAAATCACAACCAGAACAGACCGTAGAACGGGTTGAAGTGACGGGATCACGCCTTAAAGGCGTCGATATGGAAGGGGCTAACCCTTTACAAAGTTTTAGCCAAGATGAAATAGCCAAAAAAGGCTATGGATCTGTCAGTGAGTTTTTACGTGATTTACCCCAGGCATCAAGCGCTGGAACTTTCTCTGAGTCTGGCGGCGTAGCAGGAGCTGATGGCGCTCCTGCTGGCGCTTCAGGGGTCAGTTTACGAGGACTAGGCTCAAGCTCTACCCTAGTATTAGTCAATGGTCGACGTGTTGCAGTGGATTCATTTTCAAACGGTTCAGACTCATTTGTGAACGTTAACTCCATCCCGCTTACTGCAATCGAACGGATTGATGTGTTAACCGATGGCGCCTCATCGATTTATGGTTCTGACGCTATAGCTGGGGTAATTAACTTTATCCTACGTAAAGATTTTGTCGGCCATGAATTGAGTGCACAATATGGTAATGACACTTCAGACCACGATGCCAGTAAAACCAATCTGACCTATGCTGGCGGGTTTGAAACCACTAATAGTAATACAACCATTGTGGTTGACTATGCTACCCGTAATCCAATTTTTAACAGTGATAGACCGGTTAATGTGACATATGAGTCTAATACGCGTATGTCAATTGACGGTAATGACTATGCAGAAAATTGGTGCGGTGACGACACTCAAAAAAGCGGTAGTCGTTGTAACTATGACTACGTGATTCAACGCGCTATTCAACCTGACTATGAAAACATAGGCGCCACCTTGAATCATATCTATCGACTTGATAGTGGCTTAGAATTTTTTGCTGAAGGTATGTTTCAACAAAATAACGGTTCATCCTATGAGGCTCCAGCTGGTTACACGGCTTATGTGGCCGGTGATTCGGTAAATGTTCCTCAATACGTTCAAGATATCGATATGCTAGATGGCAGTGTGAGTGATTTTATCACTGTAAGAACGCGTTTCCCCGAGCGTCGAATTCAAGAATATGACACCCAAAGCTACCGTATGTTAGCGGGTATTAGAGGGGATATAGCCGATTGGAGTGTCGAGTCGGCTCTGAGCTACGGTAAATCGACCAATGAAATTAAAAACGTATCAGGATACATGAATGCCAATCGTCTAGATGCCGCGGTGGCAAACGATAGCTTTAATCCATTTAATTTAGGCCAAGATAGCAGTTCAGCCCAAATAGCGGCATTACGAGATCCTGGCGTGCGTCAGGGTGAGTCTGAAGTTTTATCACTCGATTTTAACTTCGCTGGCGACTTATTTGAACTGCCTGCAGGTATGGTAAGTTCAGTATTTGGTGGCGAGTTCAGAAAAGAAGATATTTTTGATAAACCTTCAGTGAATGCCGTTAATAATGAAATCATTGGCTTGGGCGCCAGCGACGCCGCCGCAGATCGCACTCAATACGCTGCATATGGTGAGTTTAACTTCCCATTAGCAGAATCTCTCGACTTAATCGCAGCCTTACGTTACGACCATTACAGTGATTTTGGTGGTGATGTAAACCCTAAAGTGTCGTTACGTTATAACCCAATCGATGAGCTGGTATTACGTGCATCTTGGAGCACGGGGTTTAGAGCGCCATCGTTATCGCAACTTGGGGCAGGTACTTCATTAGGCAGCCAATATATTAATTGCGGTGCAGATGAAGCTTATAACGCATTATGTGGCACAGCTGGTGCCGATTTAGGCGAATTAGAGTTTGACCAAGAAACCTTAGGCAATAAAGGCTTAGAAGCAGAAAAGTCGCAAGCGATTAACGTGGGCATGTCCTGGAATGCGACCGATGAATTGCAATTAACTGTCGATTACTGGCGCTACGAGCATGACGACATTGTTGATATTGATGCCAATACCACTTTGGATGCTTGTATTAAAGATCCTGCAAACGTGGTCGGCAGTATTGCTGAGTTAGGCGACAATTTTGGTTGTGTGGTTGATAACCAAGGTGATATTAGCTTCTTACGCACAGGCTATTTTAACGTTGGTAATCAAAGCACTGATGGCTTGGATTATAATGTTAATTATCGCTTGGACACCCAAAAAATAGGTGAGTTTAAGTTCTATGTCGCTGGTACTGAAACTTTCTCATTTGAGCGTCAGGTAACGCCAAGTAGTCCTGTTGAGGATTTATTAGGTAAACTCAGTGGCGCATCTGAAACAGCGCGACCTGAACGTGTTATTGATTTAGGCGCAGACTGGGAGCGAGAACACTGGAATGCCAGTCTTTCCGGGCATTACATTAGCTCGATGGGAGACGGTGATTTTAAGTTTGATAATGAAACCGTTGAAGATTGGTTAACCTTTAGCGCCAGTATTGGCTATGAACTTAATGAACATCACAATGTATTGTTATCGGTCCGCAACCTAACCGATGAAGAGCCGCCCTATGCTTCTTCACCGACTAATGGCTATGCCAGCTCAGTACATGATTGGCTCGGACGCCGCTGGAATGTACGTTATACTTTTAAGTTTTAAAAAACATATGCCCTGTAGGCTGTGCTTAGCATGGCCTACATTTTCTATCACCAAAATAAAAAGTATAACAATATGAAGTTACAAACCGCTCGAGAAATGCCAGATGCCTTCATCATCTTGTTTTTTGTTGTATTATTTGCCGCAATTACCACCCACTTTGTCCCTGCAGGTTTTTTTGAAGTGGCTATCAATCCTGATACCAATAAATCAGCATTAATTGCGGGGAGCTTTCAGTTTGCCAATGACTATCAGGGCGTGCCTTTATTTGCCGAGCATGGTGAAATCGGCTTCCTCAATTTTGCCTTTGAAGGCATGGTTTCAGGTGACAAATGGGGATCAGCTATTGGGGTAATGATGTTTATCATTATTACTGGCGGCGCCTTTGGCATCATCATGCAAACTAAAGCAGTTGATAATGGAATTTTGGCGTTAATCGCTAAAACCCAAAAGTTTGAACTGGCTTTTATTCCTATTCTATTTGTACTATTTTCCGCTGGCGGAGCGATATTTGGCATGGGCGAAGAAGCCATTGCCTTTTGTATTGTGCTACTCCCATTAATGCGCGCCATAGGCTACGACGGTATTGTGACCATGTTAGTCACTTATGTGGCGACTCAAATTGGTTTTGCCGCATCTTGGATGAACCCTTTTAGTGTGGCAATAGCTCAGGGAATTGTTGATCTTCCGTTAATGTCAGGCTTAGAGTTTAGGGTGATTATGTGGTTTATTTTCACCTCTGTTGGTGTCGCATTTACTATGCACTATGCTCAAAAAATAAAACGAAATCCTCAATTATCCCCTTGCTTTAGTGAAGACATTAGTTCAACTGAGCCACAGGTAAAAGTTAAGTTCACTTTAACCGATGGCCTTATTCTGACCACTTTTATGCTAGGTATTGTTTGGGTTATTTGGGGGGTTATTGCCAGAGGCTATTATATTCCCGAATTGGCTAGCCAGTTTTTTACCTTAGGTTGTGCGATAGGTTTGATCGCCATTCTCAGTAAACGTCTTAAAGTGAATGATGTCGCTAACGCCTTTAAAAAAGGCGCGCAAGAATTATTGCCCGCCGCGATGATTGTCGGTATGGCCAAAGGTATTGTGATTATATTAGGCGGCGATCAAGCAGATACTCCGTCAGTATTAAACACCCTACTGCACTATACCGGTCTTTTTTTAGGGCAATTACCTGAAACCGTTTCAGCGATTTTCATGTACTTATTTCAATCCGTGTTTAACTTTTTCATCGCATCGGGTTCAGGCCAAGCTGCGCTAACTATGCCCATCATGGCGCCTTTGTCTGATATTTTAGGCTTACCCCGTCAAATTGCTGTGCTAGCGTTTCAATTGGGTGATGGATTAACCAACATAATCATCCCAACCTCTGCCGCGCTAATTGGTTGCCTTGGGGTCACTAAAATAGATTGGTTTGTTTGGGCTAAATTTATATGGCGTTTTATGTTGTTACTGGTCAGCATTTCGATCACATTTATTATCATTGCCGTTAGCATCAACTTTAGCTAAGGATTTTCATGCAATTAATTAAAAATGCACAAGTTTATGCCCCAATGTACTTGGGTAAAAAAGATGTTCTATTGGGCGGCGGTAAAATTCTTGCCATTGAAGATACTATTGAACTCAGTGCAAATTCATTCATAACTGTCATTGATGCATCAGGACTAATATTAACCCCTGGATTTGTTGACTCACTGGTACACATTACTGGCGGCGGTGGCGAAGGTGGATACACGACTCGCACCCCTGAAATGCATATAAACGATGCCATTAAAGGCGGCGTAACCACTGTGATAGGCGTATTGGGGACAGATGCTCAAACCCGAAGTTTAGAGAATCTTCTCGCCAAAGCCTACGCGTTGGAAGAGCAAGGCTTATCGGTATTTTGCTATACCGGCTCTTATCATTTGCCTATGGTCACCATTACCCAGTCGGTAAAACATGACATTATGCTGATTGATAAGTTTATTGGTGTCGGAGAAGTGGCCATTGCCGATCACCGTAGCTCACAAATCACCTCACACGAAATGGCCCGCCTAACATCTGAGGCGAGAGTGGCTGGCATGTTGGCTGGAAAAGTGGGCATTGTCAGTATTCACGTGGGAGATGAGCCGAGTAAACTTGAGTTACTTGAACAGGTAATCAGCCAATTTGATATTCCGATCACTCAATATTATCCAACCCATATTAACCGTAGCAAATCACTATTAGAGGCTGGAATTGATTTTGCCCTGAAGGGCGGTTTTATTGATTTTACCACCAGCACGACAGCGCAAATTATTGCCCAAGGAGAAGTTCCCGCCGCCCAAGCATTAGCATTAGCGCTAGAAAAAAATGCCCCCATTAGCCAACTGACCATGAGCTCAGATGGTAATGCCAGCCTGCCAGTATTTGATGCTAAAGGTAACTTGATTGATTTACAAATGGGACTCGTCAGTAGCCTACATCAAGCTATGGTGGATGCGGTCAAGCTATTCAACGTGCCTATTGAGCTTGCTTTAGCCTCAATTACTGAGTCACCGGCAAACATATTAAGGCTAAGACACAAAGGCAGGGTCGCTGTTGATATGGACGGCGATATTAATTTATTGAATGCGCAGACATTGGCTATTGAAGTGGTATACAGTAAAGGTAAGCTAGTTTTTTCTGAGGGGCTATCGCGTCTTAACATACCGTTTTAATCATGATTAAAACGGTAATATAGCGCTAACTTAACATGAGTGTTCGCTCTCTAATCGTGCTTATACTCTTGCTGATGTATTTGCCCCACTTCTAATACGGGTGATGCATCAAGATCTTCTGCATCCATCATGCTTGAAATTCGTTGCATGGTGGCCAACATTTGTGACTGCTCCCAATCCTCCATTGACTCAAAACGAGCAATGAAATGCGCTTGTAAAGGTTTGGGAGAGTCTTTAAGAATGTCTTTGCCCTGTTCAGTTAAGCGAATACCCACTTTGCGTTTATCCGTAACAGAGCGAGTACGAGTAACCAGTTGGCGCTTTTCAAGCCTATCTAAAATACTGGTAATGGTGGCCGAGCTTAAATTAATGGTTTCAGCTACTTCTTTGACCATAGCATCATCATGATCAGCAATAGCCTGCAACACCAATAACTGTGGGCTGGTTAATCCTGTTTCTTTACTTAATTTTTCGAATACAAATCAATTGCGCGGATCACTTGGCGCAAAGACACTAATCGCTCTTCATATTTTTTCATCACAACACTTTTATAAAACATCATAAAATAAACGGCACCAGCCCTACGGCCTAGTTTTACTCATACCGCCCGAATAACATCCACACTTTTGCCCTTCGACATTTAATTATGTTGGAAACCGGTATGCCATTGCCTCTTCAATTGGCATCGCCTTCGCAAATAACCATCCTTGAACACAATGCACTCCAGCCTCTTTAACAATCGCTAACTCAGCTTCTGTTTCAACCCCTTCTGCCACTAGGCGATAACCTAAAGCTGAACATAGTGCCGACATATGTTGAAATAACAGCAAACCCTCAGCAGTGCTGGTTGCCAATAGCATTGAACGATCAAGTTTAATATCGTCAGGTGATAACTTGATTAACCTTGAAATATTTGAAAACCCACGGCCAAAGTCATCAATTGCCACACTAAAACCACTTTGTTGTAACAGCGCCAAATTAGCCCAGGCTTGCTCGCTTTCGTCATCAAAACTCACCTCTAATACTTCTATTTGGATTTGCGCAGGATGCTTAGCATTCAGCTCGGCTAAAGCCTGTAAAATACTCGGTTCTAGTAAAGACATAGGATGAATGTTGATTGAAAAAAATGGCAACTGTTGGCGTGAGGCCAATAAGCTCAGATCATGTTTCACTTTATTAATCACCCAAAAATCAATCATGGGTACTAGGTTATTGCAATCAAGAATATCCATAAACCAGGGGCCAGATACTTTGCCACTGGGCTCCTTTAATCGTAAAAGCGCCTCAAAGCCGATTACAGTTTTAAGCTTAACATCCACTTTAGGTTGGTAATGTAAAACCAATTGACCATTATCAATATGGTTTAACACCTCATTTAATTCTTCAGTTCGGTTAATCGTCACCTGTTGCTTTGAGGTATAACGAGCTTCAGCATCAAGTTGATGAAGTTCTGTAAATTTTAACTTGTAGCTGAGTTTTTCAATTAAATTAGCATTATTGGCAAACCGACTCGAAAACAGCACAAACGGTAAATAAATAAACACGTTCAAGACAATTAACAACGCTTGATAAAGTACTACTTTAACATCGCCACTGATCAACCAACTGTTTAGCAAAACGGGGGTCATCCATGAAATTTCTTGCGATGAGAACTCAAATATTCCAGTACTTAACACCCAATACGAAATCACAAAATTAACAGAGGGCGCTACGATAAATGGGATCAGATAAACCGGATTAAACACAATTGGTAAAGCGTAAACAATCAACTCACAAAAATTAAAAATGTTAAAAGGTAGCGACACCTTCATTAAGGCCAACTCTTGTAATGAGCGCCCTTGCCACATAGTGGCAATAATCAGCGACAACAAACACCCAGAGCCACCAACAATAACAAATTGATTATAAAAACTATTCAGCGACAAACCCGCGATAAAAGGCTGTGTCATGATGTTATCGGAAAATAAACTTAAGTAGGTATTGTCACCATGAATACCAATAAACCATAAGCAATGGATAATGATCATCCGCAAAAAGCCCTGAACTTCAATAGATAAGCTGGTGACAAGCGTCACTAACCCTTGCGCAGCATCACCTATCAATAAATCCAGTATTGGCAATAATAAAAATAACGCTAAATACACCAGGATAAAGGGCACAACCAAGTTAATGTGCTTCATTAAAAATGAGCTGACCATGGTGGATTTAACCAATTTCAACCATTTAAATTGACGGAAAAATCGCACCATATAAGGCACTAATAACGGGATTAATATGGAATAAAAGTTAGGCCAAACAGAGCTAAGCATGTAGCCCGCTTCCATTTTTATGAGGTAATTACTGTGGGTAATGAAGCATAAGCACGCCAAAATACTGCCCACAATGGTATTCACGCGTAAATTTTTTGAGAGGTGGTAGCTTAATGAAATCACAATTGCTAAAGGTGATATCGCCATAATCAAACGATGGCTTTGGTTTAGCACCGCAAAAACGGTCGATTTACCCTCAAAGCCAGGCCAAAGAGGCTGTAAGCCTATCAACATAAAGGCCAAAGAAGAGATAACAAAAAAGGGAATTAACGCAATAAACCCCTCACGCATCGATAAGATAAGAGGCGTTTGATTCAAACTAGCCAAATGGTGAAACCAGCGGCGAGGGGCAAAGTAAGCTTGCGGCAAATAAAGCACCTTTAATACATTAAGGCGGTTATTTGATAATACTCCAGAAACTCAATTAATCAACAACAAGCTTGTAACATTTGTCAGCGAAAAATCATTGCTAGGCAAGTTTTAGCGACTCATTTTTAAACGAAAAAAAATTATTCCTAACATTATGAATAACAAGTTGTCTTGGGTAAATAAAGTCAGTCCGTGACTTCAATTTAACCTATTGCCTGCAGCAGGCTATCGTATAAGCACAACCGTGACACGCTGCAAGTTCGTCCCTGAAAGCTCGGCCATGACGTCCATGTCATGGACGGTCACTGCCGTGCTTATACCCTAAATTTTCGCCTCTTCGATTGAATATTTTATATGGCTAAAAGTAAAAACATTAAAAGCCGACAAAGTACAATTTGAAACTTGCAGACTCAATTTGAATTGAGGTCATAGAAAAAAGGCTGTGAGCTTGGCATGGATGCCACGCTAGCTTTCGTTGGGCCACGGTCACTCTTTGGCATCCCTGCCATCGTGACATTTGTAAATCCATTTACTTCAGAGCCCATCGGAAGCGTTAGGAGATTGAGTATTAGGTGACAATGGCCGAAGCAGACGACAGACTCGGTTAAAAGCTGGATCGTTCCCCATCGAAAATTATGCGCTTTTCAGCATTTTTCGTCTGGGGCGCTGAGGGATTCCAAAGGGCTTCTTTTGTAAAAAAGCGTGCATTTTGCCCCTTTGGTCTGGTGTGAGCGAAGCGCCACGACGTTGATTTTAAAAAATGCTAAACCTGCATTCAAAGGACACCAAACTTTGGGGTAAAAGTGTATTTAACAATGAGCAAACTTTAATACCTAAAAATGACATAGCCCCTCTGATAATTTATCAAACTATCGCATCATTAACGTTCATAACAACTTTAATGTCTTATCACACTTCAATTAATCAGTACCAAAATCAACCAGAGCTAACAATGTTTTGATACGCAAAGGGGGGACAAGGTAAATCTTAAGCTTGTTCAGTCACCTGTTTAGCTGTGCCATGATGACCATCACGCTTCCAGTCAACATCTAATAGTTCTGCACCAGATAAGCTAAATGCCTGACCAAAACCTTTAACGTATAAGCCATGATGCGGGATGAGTTTGAATAAGTTGAAGTCTTTTAACGCAGCTAAGTTATCAATCATTTCACCAAAACGAGCCGATAATGCAGCCACACCTTTAGTGAATGTGTCGCTATCTCTTGCAACAACCTCAGCCGTAGCATCAAACGTTAATCGCTTACGTGCGAACACACTTTTAGATTCTGATTCATCTTCAACCAACATGACTGAAAGCTTGTCAGAGGCTTGTAGATTAGTGCCATGACGGGCTAACTCACTGACTAAAATATAAAAGCCATCATCAGCTAAGGCAAAAGGTGCATAACTGGCATTGGGTACGCCGTCTGCATCTTGTGTTGCTAGCTGCAAAGTGGAGCGTTGAGCTTTAAATTCTTCAATTTCAGGTAATAGCTTTTCGCGTAAGCGTTGTTCTTTTTCGTTCGACATCACACATTTCCTTTTATTTAATTTTTACCGGTTAAGCCGTTGCGGTGCAGCTGTCTTTGAGTGCTTGAAAACGCTCAACTTGATCACTAAGCAACACACGCTTTTTATCGCGGCCTAAATACACTTTAAAAACCACTTCACCCTGTGTGCCAAAGAAGTTGATAGAGTGGCTTTCTGTGCCTCTAAACGGTTTGCTGATCAATGCAATAGCGCTAATGTCATCTAGTTTTAAATGACCGTGTAAACCTTCCCCTTTAGTGATTAAGTTGTAGTAACCGTGGGCATATTTACCCTTTGGAAAGTGACCTTTAAATTCAAAAATACTGCCAGATACTGAGATAATCGTGGTCATATTGCCCCACTCTGGTAGTGATGCTAACAAGTTATCTTTTGCTGTTAATGGCAATAATGCTAGCTGATCTGTCGGTAATGCCGTGACCACTTCAAGCTCTGTGATGGACAACGCTTGTGCCACTTGACCTGGCATCGATGCTGGATTATCGCTTAAGTATTGCTGAATTTGCGTGACTGATACTGTCATGGAATATCTCCAATAATTGATACCCCTAATATACGACTGACTAACACCGCAAAAGCCGCTCAAACATTAATGCTTGAGAGGCTTTTTTTGTCATGAGGTTACAGCTATTAAGCCTGCAACCTTTTACCTCAGTGTTATTCACCGTTAAACGGGTAAGGGGTTAAAATGAATAGCGCGCTGACAACTTGAAGTTCCGGCCTTGTTCATACAAGGTTTGCCACGCTTGGCGATATTCCTCATCACCGATATTTTCAACTGCAAAGTCGACACGTAGCCCTTCAAATGTGCCTTTTGCTGGTTCCCAAGCCACATAAACATCCCACAATTTGTAAGCGTCATATTGCTCAAGATTGACTACAGGCAAGTCATCTTGCTCTGCAACATAAGTGAAACGAGTACCCAATTTCATATCGCCTTCCATGATGGATTGCGATAAATCTATGCCCATTTTCTTAGCCGGAATATTTGATAAATACTCATCAGTATTCTTGTCTTTACCCTCGGTTTGGCCGTAGTTAAATGTCACCCGAGTTTGCTTGAAACGGTAACGGGTATTGAATTCAAAACCCGTAAGTTTAGCTTCATCCACATTGTTCCAAGAGGTGGTTTGTTCCAAGCCTGGAATACCGTATAGCGGGTTAGAAACACTTTGCTCGATAAAGTCATCAACATCATTTCTGAACACACTTAAGGTAATCGCTAACTCATCATCACCAGCTAAATCAGCAAAACGCATGTCCGCTTTAAGCTCTTTGTTTTGCGCTTTTTCAGCTTGTAAATCTGGGTTGATTTCGAAGGTGTTACACAGACCGTTAGGTAAAAAACCAGGAATTGAAGGAATACAGTAATGAGTACCTGTTGAGTACATTTCTTCCATGCTTGGTGCGCGGAATGCTTCATCATATCGAGCACTTAAGGTTAACCAGTCTGTGGTGCTCCACACTAGGCCAACAGAAGGCGTCAAGGCATTATCATCAGATGATAGACCTAAGTTGTTGCTTTCATTTTCAAAGGTGTCGTAACGAACTGCTACATCTAAGGCAAGGGTGTCAGTTAGCTTGATATCTGCTTTAGTAAATGCCCCCCAAACAGTGGTTTCACCATCAATATCATCTGGTCGTTGACCGGTTTGACCCTTGTCATCACGCACGGTATTAATCGTATCTTGGTAACCATCAATACCGTAAGTCAGTACAGTGTTGCCAAATGCAGAGCTGTTATTGACACTAAAACCAATGGTTTCAAATTCAGTGCTATCAAATTGATCTTTAGTGACACGATCTTCATCGTAATTGGTGCTATTCCAATACACAGTCGCATTTAAATCTAATAACGGATTATCTGTTGGGTTTAGGCTGTAATCTAAGGTCACGTTTTGATCTTCAGTAATACGCTGCACTAATGGTACTGAGCTGCCAACATGGGTCGATGGATTACTTGGAACTAATTCATCTGTATCAGAAAAGCGAGCAGATAATTGCAGGCGTTGATCGTCCGTTGGCTCCCAGCCGATTTTAGCTAAACCACTGGTCGCTTCAGATGAGCTATTTTCAAGGCTTTGATCATTACCCATTTTGATATTGTTGCTGTCGTGGTAGCTACCACTTAACAACCAATCAATGCTGTCAGCTAAACCGTAAAGCGTACCGCTGGTTTTGATCTTATCGCCATTGGTTTCAAAACCTTGCTTGATGTAGCCACCAAACCTATCGCCTTCTTCTAAAAAATCTTGGGCAGACTTGGTGTTTTGCGCGACCACGCCACCAATTGCGCCACTCCCCCATAAGCTACTTGCTGGACCACGAACGACTTCGATAGAGCTAAGTAACTCAGGATCCATGAAATAAGTACCACGGTGACCAGAATTGGTATTTTGACGTGCACCATCAATAGTTTGTAATACACGTTGACCACTCAAACCACGAATTTCAACGCCTTGTGATGATGCGCGAGGGCCATTCGTCACGCTAATATTGGCCTCATTCTTTAATGCATCTGCGACTGAAGCTGGCTGCGACTCTTGCATCTTCTCTTCACTGATCACCGCCACGCTGCGGCTGGAATCTGATACTTTTTCGCTAATACGGGTAGCGGTAACAAGCACTTCATCAAACTCTGTAACGGTTTGGTTTTCTTGTGCAAATGCGGTGGTACTAAAAACCATTGCCATTGCTACAACGAGTGGCTTCTTGGTCATTGTTATATCCTTAATGGTAAATGCGACTTTTCTGCCGTTCATAGAGAGTTAGGTGTGCTAGTCACTGCGGTATTAGTACTCGTAAATCACCAAGCAGTAGCAAAAATATCAGCACAAAGTGTATCTTTGACGAACTATTTGTCGCACTTTACCTGAGAACAAAATTTAGATCAAATGAAAATCATTATCATTTGCGATCTCATTCAGCTTACTGTACATTTAAACCAATAAAGATAAAGGAAGAACCTAACTAATTGTTATTAATAGCTTTGTAAATAATGTAAAGGTTCAAAGCTAACTAATTGCTTCATTTAGATATGTTCGACATTTGACCACGTTGATGTTGTAGAAGAATATTTCAGATGACACCTAAACGATATTTTGCTTTCGGATGTTTAACAGTTTTAATCCAAGGAGGGGTACTCGCCTCTCAAAATAGTGAGCCATCGATTCAGTTATCTGAAGGTACAGCAATGGGCTCAAATAAAGCTGTCAGTGTCATGATTGCCATGCAAGCAAGCACACAAGCAACAGTTATCGAAAACACTGTAGAAGAATTGAAACAACCAAAGCACATTACTCAGCCTAAAGCTGAAATTAAACCTGAACCTGTGGTTAAAGCTGCTCCTAAAAATCCTGTAGCAGAAAAAGTCATTACCAAAATTGAAGAAGCTAAACCCTCATTGTCTAAATCCTCAATTTCTAATCCTGAAACTTCTAGGGCAGAAACAGCTGAACCTGAAATAGCTGTGCAACCACCTGCCGAAGTAACAGAAGTTGCCAGTACAGATGCCAGTGCGCCTCACAATCAACAGCAAGTCGACGCTAAACAGGGAGTCACCCAAAAAACAGTTGCATTGCAACAACCAACATTTGCAGCGCCACCAGCACAACCCAATTACCCTAAAAAGGCTCGTAAACGTGGCTTTGAAGGCACCGCGACAGTGGAAGTCATGTTTAATCAAATAGGTGAGCAACTCTCGCTTACCCTCGTCGATAGTTCAGGTTACAGCCTACTCGATGCTGCAGCTATTAAAGCTGTTGAGCAATGGCAATTTGCCGCGCCATCGCCACAAACAGCGATAGCTTATACCGTCAGAGTACCTGTGAAGTTCGCTTTACATTAAGCCTGAATATAGGGAATTAACATGTCTCAACCATTATATCTACAACTGTCAGAGCAGTTAGGTTACTTAACTTGGCCGCTATTTATCTGTGCATTTTTAGCCTTATTGATCATCCTTGAGCGACTCGCTTTATTAGGTAATGAACTATTAAAACGGGATGTTTGGCTAACCGAGTTAAGACAACAAACTCGCAGCGCCACTCCTGAACAAAGGCAGCAGCTAATTACCTTATTAAGCAAAGGTCGTAGCATGCTTGCCAAGGGCACAGCACTCTTGCTATCCCAATATGACCAACCTCGTTCAATGCGCGAAGAAATCTTAAATTTATGGTTACTTAAGCAAAAAGAAAAGCTGCAATCTGGGCTTAAGGTATTGCAGATTATTGGTGTTATCACTCCTCTGCTTGGTCTTTTAGGTACAGTGCTTGGTCTGATTGAAATGTTTAGTCAACTAGGGTTATCTGATGGCCCCGTGACCCCATCGCAACTGGCAAAAGGCTTGGGGCTCGCGATGAATACAACGGCGGCAGGTTTAATCATTGCCGTGCCAGCCATCACAATGGCGCACTTACTGTCACTTTGGGCCGAAAAACGTTGCAACAGAATTGCCCACGCCCTAAACCAAATGAACCTATGGTTAGACGGCTTTGATCAAGCATTAAACATTGGTTGTGATACCCCATGTGGCGCCAATGCACCTTGTCTTAAAGGCAATGCTTTAAATCAAAACGCAGTTAATATCACTACAGAAGCAACAGCCTCTATTGCAGCAACTGCGACGTTAGCGGAGTCAAACAGATGATCAGCGCAGACGGACAAGCTGGGGCTTCAGCTCAGCTCAATGTAGGAATTGATCTCACCCCACTTATCGACATCATTTTTATTGTGTTGGTTTTTTTACTACTCACAGCCAATAGCCAATTGCTGACATTGCCTGTGGATGTACCAACAGAAACAGACTCAACCTTAACGGGCTTGTCTCAAAAACAGCATATTTCAATCAATATTTTAACTGATGCGCCCCATTGGGCATTAGATGCTAAGCAATTTGACAATTTCGACCAATTCGAAGCCGCATTCATCCAAGTCTTGGATGCTTCACCAGATATCAATGTGGTTGTCGCTGCGGATAAAAATGCCCCTGTTCAGCCATTAATGACGGTATTGGCATTACTTCAGCGACAACAAATCACTAATACCCAAATTTTAATGGAACCCTAAATCATCTTTTATCAATCCACTTAGGAATGTTCCAGCGATTTTATTAATTCGGAGTTAATTATGCTTAAGCAATCAATGTTCAATACTAAACACTCATTACTGACGCGCTTGATGACAGCAAGCATGCTGCTTTCAAGTGCCCTATTAAGCCAAAGTGCTATAGCAGAAAATCGCGTAGTCAGTGCTGGCGCAGGCATTACAGAGTTAGTGATAGCACTGGATGCAAGTAATGAATTAGTGGGTGTAGATTCTACAAGCCAAATCCCTGAAGAGTTGAATTCCGTTGCCAAACTTGGGTATCACCGCATGTTATCTGCGGAAGGTATTTTAGCCTTATCGCCGACGATCCTATTAGGTTCCGAAGCCATGGGGCCTAAAACTACCCTTGAAGTATTAAGCAATGCCAAAGTTGAAGTGGTTTCTTTACCCAGCGCCAATACCAGAGCAGAGCTCGTCAGTAACATTGAGCAAATGGGCAAGTTACTTAATCGTGAATCTCAGGCGGCTGCGCTAAAACAAAAAATTGATTTGTCCTTTAATCAATTAGATTCAAAACAGCAAAAACTCAAAGAGCTAGGCAATGCGCCAAAGGTGTTATTTTTGCTATTACAACCTGATAGACCTGCACGTGTAGGCGGCAACAATACCGCTGCAGACATCATTATTAACCTCGCTGGCGGACAAAACATTGCTGGTTTTGACGGTTATAAAAGTGTGTCTCAGGAAGGTATTTTAGCACTACAACCCGATGTGATTCTAATTTCAAACCGCAGCGATAGTGAATCAAGCGACCCTGTTGCTGAATTATTGAAAGCCATGCCATTGCTTGCGCACACCCCAGCTGGTGAACATCAACACATTAAAAAACTGCCATCTCAAGCGTTAATTGGTGGTTTAGGATTAAGTGCCATCACAGCTGCAGATGACCTCGCTAGCGATTTTATTAGCATTAAAAAGCGATAGCAGCATCATGACCATCAAAGTGGTGATGACATTCACTATAACAATCCGTTTTATTAGGATTTAACATGGAAAATCAACGTTGGCTTTGGCCCTGTTTACTAACTGGTTTGGTGATAACAAGCCTATTGTCTGTCAGCATCGGACCATTACAAATTAGCCCGTCCACCAGCTTTAATGCCATGGTGAACTGGGCAGCAGGTCAAGAGTTGGCATCAGTGGCTCCCCATGAGCAATTGGTGATTAATAATGTCCGTTTGCCGCGGACAATTTTAGCCTTAGCAGTCGGTGCCACACTGGCACAATGTGGTGCAGTGATGCAGGGGTTATTTCGAAACCCGCTAGCTGATCCTGGCATTATTGGTGTCTCTTCTGGCGCGGCATTGGGCGCGGCAATTTGTATCGTGTTATTTCCTAATGGCGGTGAATACTTAGTTGCTTTTAGTGCCTTTGTTGCTGGCCTTGCGACGACCTTAATTGTTTATCGTTTAGCCGCAAGTCCGAGTGGAACTTCCGTCGTGCTACTACTTTTATCTGGCGTTGCTGTGGCCGCGCTTGCGGGAGCAGGTATTGGCGTATTGACCTATATGGCCAATGACATGGCGTTAAGAGACTTAACTTTATGGCAGATGGGCTCAGTGGCTGGCGCGCAGTGGCATTACGTCATTTTAAGCTTAATTGCATTAGCGGTAATCAGCTGGCAATTCAATCAAAGCGCCAAAGCCTTAAATGCTTTATTACTTGGTGAGGCCGAAGCTCGTCATCTTGGTCTGGATGTCGATAAACTCAAACTTAAACTGATTGTACTGTGTGCTATCGGAGTGGGTATTGCCGTTGCTGCAACGGGAATAATTGGCTTTATTGGGTTAGTCGTACCTCATTTAGTCAGAATGATCATTGGCCCAGATCACCGTTTATTGCTGCCATTAAGCGCCATGTTAGGCGCAGCAATTTTAGTGGTCGCCGATATTGGTGCGCGCTCCATTGTTGCCCCTTCTGAATTACCTGTTGGTTTAGTGACGGCACTTTTAGGTGCACCATTCTTTATCATTTTATTACTCAAACAACGTAATAAGTTGGTGTAACATGCTAAGAAACCTTGAATGTAAATCTATGTTTAAAACATATCCGTCGGAACCTCAAGTAACAGGTTTAGCACTTGCTGGTTTAAAGCCTTTTGAATCAGCACCTGCAGATGGAAAAAGTGCGACTTTTATGCCTGAACAAAAGTCTGCTGAGACCGAGAGCTCGACCTCAAGTTCCGCAACTGAAAATGCTGTCGTCAGTATCAATAACCTCTCGGTGCATATTGGCAAAAAACCAGTATTAAATGATATCAATCTTGAGATTATGCCAGGCCAAGTCACTGCATTATTAGGCCCCAATGGCGCCGGGAAATCCACGTTATTGAAAAGCTTGTGCCAAGAAACTGAACTGTCAGCAGGTAGCATCTCCATGCTAGGCAAACCGCTACACAACTGGAATCGAGCCGAATTAGCCAAGTCATTAGCCGTGTTACCGCAACATGCGTCGCTGACCTTTCCGTTTAAAGTACATGAAGTGGTACAAATGGGTTTATACCCATTATCCATCAGCCAACAGCAAGGGCTGGAGATAGTTGATAAACAGTTGCAACAGGTTGCGTTATCTGCACTTAAATACCGCAGTTATCCCACCCTTTCTGGCGGTGAAAAGCAACGAGTGCAATTAGCCCGCGTGCTAACACAATTGGCTCAAGCTGAAAGCACACCGATTTTATTACTCGATGAGCCCACTTCAGCGTTAGATTTGGCCCAACAGCACAGAGTACTCGAATTAGCACATACATTAGCCCATAAGCACAACTATTGCGTGATAGTAGTCCTGCACGATTTAAATCAAGCCTGCCGATATGCAGATAGATTAGTGGTTTTAGAACAAGGTGAAGTGGTCAGTGATGGTAAACCTGCCGAGGCATTAACTGCTGACATCATCGAAAAAGTCTGGCACTACAAACCCACATTCGTGATCGACCCTAACAATAAACTGCCTCTGATTTTTTAGCTTTAGTTAAATAGTGTCATCATATCGACTTCAGCCGGGAGAACCGTCTGAATGGAGACCCTGCTTCACGAGATACCAAGAGCATTCGTTTTAGCTCAACAGCATTCTAAAACACAACAAGAATGGCAAACTCCACTACCGTCTATGCTTATTCAAAATTTTTTTGACAACCCTCAGAGACCACTTTAAATAGAATTACTTCATTGCGGATTTAACATACACATCAAAGCGATTTTTCTTACTGGCGATAACCATACTGGGTTTGGCGCCATCAAGATCTTCGGCATAGTCAGGACGCTTCACTGCCACGCGTTTTGTGGCTAATTGCATTGCTGGTGCTAACAGGCCATCGGCATCCAAGTCTGCGCCAACTAAGGTTTGAAACACACGCATTTCTTTTTTAACTAAGGCCGATTTTTCACGGTGTGGGTACATAGGGTCAAGATACACTACGTCAATTTCAGTGCCACTGGCTTTGGCTGCATCTGCTAATGCGGTAATGCTGGAACCATGAAACAGGCTCATTCGTTCATTCATCCACTGGCCAATTTCGGCATCTTCATAAGCTCGGCGTAAGCCGTCTTCTAATAACGCAGCCACGACAGGATGCCGCTCAACCATTATCACCTTACAACCTAAACTCGCTAACACAAATGCATCACGCCCTAAACCGGCAGTGCCATCAACCACAGTTGGCGATACACCTTGTTTTAACCCTACTGCTTTAGCGATAGTTTGCCCTCGTCCCCCGCCAAATTTACGCCTATGGGCGACAGCACCTGTGACAAAATCAACTATGATACCGTCCAGTTTTGGCTCATCCCGTTTGTGTAGGGTTAATTGGTTTTGCTCAAAACGTAGCTCAAAAGGGGCATTTTGATCGTAATGGAGTGACCATCTTTGGCAAATATCGACAAGGCTTGGGTATTGTTGATTGAAATAAATCGTGGTCACTGTGTTATCTACTTAAAGGGCAATATCGCTATTATGCCAAAACGCTACCGCAGTGAATACCTATACCTTACCCGCAAGAAAACTTATAATGCGGCTATCTTGCAGTCAACGCTGCCACTTTTTGGAATATCTCATGTTAAGTTACCGCCACGGATATCATGCCGGCAATTATGCCGATGTACTTAAACATTCAATGTTGCTGCAAGTGCTAAAAGCCATGCAGAAAAAAGACAAGCCATACGTGTACATCGATACCCATGCTGGAGCGGGGGCTTACTCATTAAATGATGAGTTTGCACAAAAAACCGGAGAGTACCTAGATGGCATAGCTAAATTATGGGATGCCAACAATTTACCGACGGCGTTAGCGGACTATGTTGAAGCGGTAAAAATTTTTAATGGCGAGTTCGATCAACTCACCGTTTATCCGGGCTCACCGAGTTTTGTTGATGCTGAATTACGCCCTAAAGACCGCATGGTACTCCATGAGTTACACAGTACTGATCATGAATTACTTGAAGAATATTTTGATCAAGATAAACAAGTTAGAGTGATTAAAGGCGATGGGCTACAAGGTTTAATAGCCGCCGTTCCACCTCCTGAGCGCCGTGGGGTGATATTAATCGACCCAAGCTATGAGATAAAAACCGACTACCAAGATGTGGCCCATGCGATTATTAAAGCGCACAAACGCTTTGCGACTGGGGTGTTTATGTTGTGGTATCCGGTGGTTGATAGAGCGCAAACCGAATCTATGTTGAAAATACTGGCCACCAGCGGCATTAAAAATCAGCTACGTGTTGAGCAAGCGATTAAACCTGATAGTAATGAGTTTGGCATGACCGCTGCAGGGTTATGGATTATTAATCCACCTTGGCAATTAGATGTTGCCGCTAAAGAAATGCTGAACTACCTAGAGCGCCGTTTAGGCCATAGCGGTGGTAAAACCGTGGTGAAGCAAGAAGTGCCTGAATAGATATAATGATTTAGCACTTTATTAAAAAGCCCATGCAATGCAAATTACATGGGCTTTTACTATTTCAGTGCCGTTACATCGACTTGCTAATCGCTATTTAACGTCCGAGAAAGTGCCCCGAATATGGCACTAAAAATTCCTGCAGTTACATCCTTACGGGTATTATTACTCGATGAATGACTTCCAGGACGAGACTCTGCAACTTCCCTTTTTTCTTCGTTTTCATATGCACCAATAACTAAGTCGCTACCAGCATTTGTAGCGGTTCGCGCAGAACAAGCTGTTAGTATCGGTACCAGTAGGCATAGCAGTAAAATCCTTTTGCTCATCATCGTCCTTAAGTTAATCATTAAATCGGTTTAAAAAATGCGCCAGCCGCACCAGGAAATACCACAGGGCTAACATTGCCGTTGGCGGCCACACTGGCAACACCAAAAAGATAATTATCAATTACCCTATTATTGAGGGTAAATTCAGTCACATTGCCCACATAACGGCTATGTGTCCACTCTGGCTCGGTGGTTAAACGCCAATAAACACGATAACCCACCACGGTTTTATCAGCAGTGTTAGCCCAATTTAATGTGGTGTCGGGTGAAACCTGGCCTTTAATACTCACGCCTGTTGGCGGCGCGGGCGCCCAGGACATTGATGCTAAACTAATGGCGTTTAGGGCGGTTAATTTAGCGGTAAAATCAAAATTAACACCTTCAATTACATCGCCATATTCAATGCCGTTTTCGGTGCGAATATCTTGGTGTTGACGATCATAGTGCTCGTTGGTTTCCATCACTCGCACCGCAGGAAAACCCGCTTTGTTGAAAGGTAAATGATGTCCACCACGGCCAAAACGGTCAAGCCGATACACTAACATGACATCTAAATTGGTCATGTACTGATCAACTAAATTTTTAATATTGCGAGCCAAATTGCGTGATGCAGAATCGTTCTCACCCCCACTAAAGTAACGCTCTTTAGCTTCATCTGTGGTTTCAACAAAACGCACTCCCTCAGAAAATACCCGCACGGTAGCATTGTTTACCACGCCGTTAATGCCCGCAATATTGCCGATCATGTCGTTGTTTAATACCGCTTGTACTTGCCAGCCCTGACTTTTAGCATAATTAGCAAGAATATCTCCACCGTGTAAACCCTGCTCTTCACCCGACAAGGCGGCATACACGATAGTGCCATTAAATTGATATTGCGATAACACCCTAGCAGCTTCAATCGCACCAGCTACACCGGAGGCGTTATCGTTTGCACCGGGCGAAATTGAGGTTGCGTCAAGTACATCTGATACCCGTGAATCAATATCACCGCTCATCATCACAACACGTTTCGGGTCGGTTTTACCTCGCTGAATGGCAATAACATTAACCACTTCGGTTGGCTTGGCAATACGCTTCCCTTGCACAGTATCACTGACGGTAATCACTTCTAAGCAGCCACCACAGTCTTTTGATATGCGGTTAAATTCGGCTTCTATCCAACGTCTTGCAGCGCCTATCCCCTGGGTGGTCGAACGGGTGTCTGATAAAGTGTGACGGGTACCAAAACTGACCAGTTTACGAACATCATCTTCTAAACGCTGTGCTTGTGGTGCATTGGCGATGTCGTATAAGCGCATGTCTTCTTGGGATGGTGCGGCGAAGCTGGAGGTTGAAGCAGGATTAGCCTGTACCGTTGAGATCAGCAATACACTGACGAGGGTTGCCACTAACGATGACACTGGACGAGAAAAAGTCATAAACATTCCTATTATTAGCGCAAGGCACCTTTTCTGTCAGTGCTTGCTTAATCTTGGTGGGTGTTGAATATGAAGCTAATCGTCCTGAATCACTTCAAGCATTTATTATTAACTGGCCTTGCGGTAACGACTGTAGAGAATTTTTACCCTTTGCACGTAAGCCTGAGTTTCAGGAAAAGGCGGAATTCCCTGGTACTGCTCAACGTTGGTAGGCCCTGCATTATAGGCTGCACACGCTAAATCGATATCGCCATTAAATTGCCCTAACAGCTTGGCCAAATAGCGGCTGCCACCATTAATATTTTGCTCTGCATGAAAAGCATTGGACACCTGCATGTCTTTAGCAGTACCGGGCATTAATTGCATTAACCCCATCGCTCCCGCGTTAGATACCACGTTAGTACGAAATGCAGATTCCGCATGGATCACTGCGCGGATCAATGCAGGCTCAAGTTGGTAACGTTTAGCGGCATTACTAATAACAGCAGCGTATTCTTTGGTAAATAACGGAATATGATACCAGTCAATGGTCGAATCTGGACGGCAAGCAAAGCATTCATATAAATGAATACGAAAGTCACCTTGAGCAGGCTGGTTATCACTGAAAACGGTAATTCCGTTTTTTTCATATTGGTACACTTTGCGTTTTTCTACGCCCAAATCAGACAAAATTCCATGTTCAGAATAACTTGCCTTAACACGCTTTTTAGCCGCTTTATTCGGTTCAGGTTTAGGCAATGGGTAACCATTATCCAATATCACTGCAGATTTAAGCGCCGCAGTGGCGTGACTTGTGGGCGTTACCGCCAGCTGATTTAAATCGGGAAACAAACTCAGTTGTGGTTTGTCGTCAGCAATGGAAGGTATTTCAGCTTTATAAATAGCTTTGATGACAGGTTTTTTAGCGGGCTCATCTGCAGCCAGGCTGATAGGCGTGAATAACAAACACACACCATAGCTAAATATTGTCAGCATATGGCGATGTTTTATCTGCTTCACCATGGTAACCGCAAGGGGATTCACAATATTACCCAACTGCGACAGTAAGTATTGGCATTGCGGTCACTTTGGCTAATTTGGCGACCACAGAACCTGGGAACATTTTTACCCCTTGGTTTAAATCGGTCACGGCTTGGTTATAAAACTCACTGGCGTTTTGGTAATCCAGTTCTAATTGTAAATAGTCGTTAACCAGTTGTTCATCTAACACATCACCATGCAAGTTTGAAAACAGCGCTTTTTGCAAGATATCCATGCTTGACCACACAGCTAAAATCTCCGGTAAATGTTGGTCAATTTGTTGAGACCAAACACTGTTAGTATTTAGCTCATGCAATTGCTGCCATTGCGTGGTTTGTTCTGCATCAAGCGGTTGATGTTGCTGGCTAACGTTAGAAAGTTGAGTTAACAGCGCAAGTCGATCATCGATTTTTTGATTCAAAACGGTAAGAGAATCAATAGCTGACTGACGCTTTTTAATAAGGCTGGCATACCAAAGGTAGCAGAGAATAACAGCTAAGCTCATACTCAGCAGCAATGCTTGCATGATTTTTTCCTTAATGATGATTTTTGTTTTTATGTCTAATAATAAGCATAAATTAACCAATATTTCACTTAAATCTCAGTGAAGTAACGACTATATTTACTGACACCAATCAACGTACCATAACATTTGACTGACAAAATAAACAATTTTATCGCATTTGATTTAAATTGATTGCTTAGCAAGCATTGGCGCAATATGTGTAGATAGAAAAACTCACATAATTAAAAAAACTCATAATAAACAGCAAAGTAAATGCAAGGCTACGATGAGTGTTTTTTAACCCACCTTTCAATTTACATCATACATTTAACCAACCTATCTAAGACTTAACCGCTAGTTATCCAACCTTAAGCTAACTTTAACAACCAACCTCACATATTGGCCCAATATAAATTAAGTTTCAGTTAACCCTTGCTCTGTAAGCTTGTAAATTGGCCAAATACTAACAATCGCTCTGATACCCCATAGAATAAAAATCATTAATATATTGATAGGTATCAGGAAAGCCGAATGAAGGAAAACAATGACGCAATCACACCAAACAAATAGCAAGGCAAACCCTTCTGATCTCGCCTCTAGTGGCGGATTTGTTCGCTTTTTAAACATTGTCGAACGTTTAGGCAATTTGCTCCCTCACCCTATTACCTTATTTGCTCTATTTTGTGTGGCGGTGATCGTCGCCAGTGGCATAGCAGGCTACTTTGACTTATCAGTGATTGACCCGCGCCCGGAAGGTACTTCAGGTAGAAGCCCTGATGGTTTAATTCACGTAGTCAGTTTACTGAGTGCCGAAGGATTACAGCGTATTGTGTCGGGGTTGGTGACTAACTTTACTGGCTTTACCCCCTTAGGAACGGTACTGGTTGCCTTATTAGGTGTAGGTATTGCAGAGCGCTCAGGCCTATTATCAGCCGCGATGCGCTTATTGGTCATGGGATCATCAAAAAGACTAGTCACTTACACCATCGTTTTTGCAGGCATTATCTCTAACACGGCTGCAGAACTTGGCTATGTGGTGCTAATTCCAATGGCGGCCATGATTTTCCACTCGCTAGGACGTCATCCTTTAGCCGGATTGGCTGCCGCCTTTGCAGGGGTGTCGGGCGGTTACAGTGCTAACTTGTTACTTGGCACGGTAGACCCATTATTATCGGGTATTACCGAAGCTGCAGCACAAATGATTGACCCTGAATATACCGTTGGCCCTGAGGTTAATTGGTACTTTATGTTTGCATCGACATTTTTAATTACTTTATTAGGTGGTCTAGTCACTGAAAAAATTGTTGAGCCTAAACTGGGTAAATATGATGCCAGTGAGGCCAGCGATTTAGACGATCAAACTATGGACAAGGTTAATGATATTGAAAAGCGCGGCCTAAAAATGGCAGCGTTAGCAGCCATCGCTTTTTCAGCTTTATTAGCCTTAACGATCATCCCTGAAAATGGGCCGTTGCGTCACCCTGAAACGGGTCTTGTGGCAGGGTCGCCATTCTTAAAAGGGATTGTCGCCTTTATCTTTATAGGCTTTGCCATTCCTGGTTTGGTTTACGGTAAAGTGGTTGGCACCATGAAAAAGGATGTCGATGTCATTAATGCAATGTCGCACAGCATGAGCACTATGGGCATGTATATTGTATTGGTGTTTTTTGCCGCTCAGTTTGTGGCCTTTTTCAATTGGACTAACTTAGGTGCGGTACTAGCGGTTGGTGGAGCTCAAGCATTAAACGCAATTGGCCTAACGGGCCCGCTAGTGTTTGTGTTATTTATTATGCTGTGTGGCTTTATCAACCTGATGCTTGGCAGTGCTTCGGCGCAATGGGCCGTTACCGCACCGATTTTTGTACCTATGTTGATGTTGGTAGGATATGCGCCTGAAACCATTCAAGCGGCGTATCGAATTGGTGATTCAGTGACAAACTTAATCACCCCTATGATGAGTTATTTCGGTTTGATTCTGGCGGTGGCGTGTCGCTATAAAAAGGACTTAGGTATAGGCACCTTGATTGCAACTATGTTGCCATACACCATAGTGTTCTTTATTGGCTGGACGCTATTTTTCTTCCTATGGGTATTTGTTTTAGGCTTACCTGTAGGCCCGAATGCGGCTACCTACTACACCCCATAAAACAAACGACGTCACATAAAAAACGCATCTTAGGATGCGTTTTTTTATCTGGCAAATAAGGATATTTGGGGACGCTAAAAATCGATAAGAATGGATAAAATGGTGGCCAGTTTATTTTCTAACTCTTGCCACTCGGCATCAGGGTCTGATCCTGCAACCACGCCAGCACCTGCGTATAAACTAATTCTTCTCGGCTCAATTAACGCACTACGAATGGCCACTGAAAATTCTGACTCATAATGATTAAAGTAACCACATGCGCCTGCATACCATCCTCGAGCATAGCCTTCGCGTTGGCGAATAAAGTTTAGGGCACTGTGACGGGGTAATCCACCCACGGCTGGGGTAGGATGTAATGCGCGTAATAAATCAAAATCATTTACGCCGGCATTTAACTCGGCACGTATGGCCCGATGTAAATGCTGAATATGGGTTAACTTGAATATTTTGGCTTTCTCATCTGCGCCCACATACTGACTTAACGGCTTCAGCGCATCGACAATATGCTGCCTGACCAACTGGTTCTCATGGCTGTTTTTGACATCATCAAGTAATTGTTGCGCCAATAAATCATCTTCTTCCTGATTGAGTCCACGAATGGTTGTTCCTGCTAACGCTTCGGTAAACAATTCATTTTGCCGACGCAGGTATAAACGCTCAGGTGAACAAGAAATAAAGGTGCGGTCTGGGCTAAATTGAAAACCAAATTGAAAGCTATTGGGATTACGGCCTTGCCAACAGGCTAGCACGGTCCAGGGGTCGAGTTGTTCGGCGATTTCAATTTGGGTTTGGCGAGACAACACTACTTTGGGCGTGGTTTGATTGAAGTTGTGTTGTGTAACCTGTTCAACCAGCTCGCGCCATCTATCTTTATCCGGCAAATCACTGCGGCTCATTAGCCGAGTTTTATTCGGGGGGGAAAGCGGTTTAGGCTTTTCAATTTTGGCGATGACATCTAATGCTTGTTGGTACTCTAATTCACGATTTTGGTTATCGAAATTAAGATTCAACAAAATTTTTATTTTCTGGCCACTGCGCCTGAGCTCAATACGTGGTAATACAAATCGCGCTCTGCCAAACTCGGGCCAACACTCTACCGTGCGGTCAAATGCTACCCCACCATAATAACGTAAATCCTGACTTGTCCCTTTGCCACGTTGAGCTTGATAATCTGCTGCGAGTTGATGATCATCTACTTGATCTTGATAATAAAATTGCTTACAAAGACCAATAGCTGCCACTTCTTCAACTTTATCGCGGCCATGCCAATAAATTCGTGGGTATTGTGTTTGTGCACTTAACCACGACAACAGCGGCACGGCGGGAGCTTCTACTGATAATTGCACAATAGGCGTCATCTCAGGCGCTTGCATAACTTGTTCAAGCTTTTGCTTTAACTCATTAAATTGTGAACTAAAAAAGTGGCCTGACAATGTCGACTCCTATTCATGGCGATAAGCGCTTCAAGTTAATCAACCAATCATTTACTGTCAATCATCAGCAAGCTAGGCTGTGATCTATAATTAGCTATTATTGATGGATTACTGATATAACTATTATGAATGTTATATACTATTAATTATTTTATAAACCATTGTGTGTATTAATACGTATCAACACAGGCAGTTTAAATGTACCCAAGGAAGGCTTAACAGTGGACCCACATAACAATAACTCAAAAATATCGTTAAGTGCATTATGACCTTGAGGGCGCTAGCCAAATGAGTGATTCTACCGAATCTCCTAATATCATAAAGATTCCAGTTCCCAAGTTGAATCTTGGTATGTTTGTCACAGCTATCGATCGCAATAATAGTACCGTTGCTATCGCTAATGCTGGCCAGATAAAAAGCCGCACAGCTATTGCACAATTAGTTAAAAATAATATCAAACATGTTTGGGTCGATGTTGAACGCTCATCGGATACTTGCGGCCTTAAAAAAGTGACCACCCAAGAAGTACCTGGCAAGCCACTAGCAAAAAAAGCTATCGTCAGCCGTGATATTCAGCAAACACAAGCAAAGCAGATTTTAAGTGAAGCTAAAGGGTTGATAAAAAAGGTACTTTCAGAAACGTTTGAAGGCAAAGCGGTAGAGGTTGCGCCTTTTGAGGCCGTGGCCGACAAAATGATTGAATCGGTAATGGATGATGCTGACGCGTTTAAATGTATTTCAGCGCTGCGTACAAAAGATGCTTATTTACTTGAACACTCTATTAACGTGGCATTCTTACTGGTTACTTTCGGTAAGCACTTGAAATTAGATATCGATGTTCTGCGCCAAATGGCTGTTGGCGGTATTTTACATGATATCGGCAAAGTCAAAGTTGATAATAAAATATTACATAAACCCGGTAAATTAACCCCTGAAGAGTTTGAGCACATGAAACTGCATCAAACGTATGCGGTTGAAATTATGGACGATACTCAGGGCTTATCACAAATCAGTAAAGATGTGTGTTTAATGCATCATGAGAAATTAGATGGCAGAGGATACCCTAAAGGACTTAAAGGCGATGAAATACCCCTTCATGGCCGCATGAGTTGTATTGTTGATATCTTTGATGCCTTAACGGCAACTCGTTGCTACAAAGAGGCCATGAGCCCTGCTGCAGCATTTAAAATTCTTATTAGTTTGACCCCATTTCATTTAGACCAGTCTTTAGTGTACGAATTTATTCGTTGTGTGGGCGTTTATCCTGTGGGCTCATTAGTGCAGTTATCGGACGAACGAGTCGGCATAGTCTGGGAAGCCAAAAACCGAGATGCGTTGCACCCGATAGTGAAGTGCTTTTATTCGTTAAAACACAAACGCTATACCGATGTCGTGATGGTGGACTTATTAAAAGCGGAAGTGAATATTGAACGTGGTATTTCACCTAGTAGCTTAGATGTCGACCCTAGCCCATTTTATTAACAGTTAACCTATAACGTAATAAACCTAGTAGTAGGTAATTTCCTGATACATGGGCGCAAGCTTCGCCAATAAAGCATTACGTGTTGCAATGCCAATCTGTTGTTGCTTTAGTGCTTCAATCAAATGCCCTACTACTGCATCAAAGTCTGCCTGACTAATATGCAGTCCCACATGCGAATCAAACATTGATTCGCCTTTGTAGACACAATCACCGCCAGATACAATACACATGTGCTCGATTAATCGCTGCCGAAACGCATGAATATCCGTTTGTTCAAAATGGTGTGCTATTAGTGGATATTTTGCCAAGTTTTGTAAAAAACTATCGGTGATCTGCGTTACCTTGAAATGCTTGAAATGGCAGAAAAACACCAATTTAGTCAGCTACTTAAAATCCTCAACACCAAGTAACATCAAGCGCTCATTAACATCAAAGTAATGAGCGCTTTTATTTCAACTCAATACAAATGAACAACGACTTAGCCTCAACTCGGGTTAAGAGGCGAGCTCAATAAGCTGAGTTCAACCTATTTAGCTAATTTTGTAGCAAACTTGTCATTTGTTTTGAAAAAAAGGCACATTAATACGTCACTATCTGGCCTATTACACGTTAATGAAACGCAGTTAGCAAGACAAAGGGCTGTTTGGTAAGCGTTTATTATCCCGAATTGAGGTTACTTATAGCTTGGCTGGAATTAGCGCTAGCCAATTTCGGCTATTCACGTAAAAATACAGCCATCATTCATCCAGCACGCCACGGCAATGAAACTGACTCTTTCCATACTGTTGATCACCTTATCACTCGCCTTACTTATTCCTGGGGTCACTCAGCCCATTTTGACCATTAACGGCACTATCGAAAAAGCGGCAATTGTTGACCAAGGCTTAGAGATGTTAGCAACAAATTTATCTGCCCCACCAAACAGCAATGCTCGCAATATGCTCGATATGGCAGTGTCCATGTTTGGGCTAGACCAAATTGAAGGCGAAGTGGAAGTATTTCGTAAAACCCGCAGTATTTTAGATACCGTCAACGAGCTTTATCAATCAAACAACATTTTAGTTGCCGTGCTAGTCGGTTTGTTCAGTATTGTTATTCCTATCCTTAAATTAACCTTGATGCTGATTGCTTGCCTCCCTATAGCAAACAAAATGAAGCAGATTATTAACCGCATTATCAGCTTTGTGGGTAAGTGGTCGATGGCCGATGTGTTTGTGGTGGCGTTGATTATTGTCTATATGGCAGGAAATGCCTCAGCGGGTATGGGGGAGTTATTGCAAACTTATGCGCATTTTGAGGCTGGCTTTTATTATTTTCTAGCATATTGCCTGTTCTCAATTGCTAGCCATGCTTTATTTCATATGCAACAAACCACTCCTAGCCACCAGCAAATGCAATCAAACTGATCCGTTATGAGTTAGTTAAATTTGATATTGGCGCAATAAAATCCATTCACCAATAATGCCTCTATAGATATTCAAATAGAAATGGAGGCACTTATGGCAAGTTTTTGGCTATCCCGTCGGCTTAAAATCATCGCAATTATTAGCTTGTGCATCATTGCAGTTATTGCCTCGATTCAAACTACTGGGTTAACGCGAGCATTGATTGAACTGGTTTCATTTGGTGGATTAATTTGGCTTGCATTGGCTAAGCCTCACATTCAACAGCACGACGCTTAATCCTTGACTCACCTCATCTATACGGCCTGATTCAGTCTAGCAATCAAGCCTTTACAATACGATATATGCCAAGGACGTCGAGCCAATAGCCACCCAAAGCAGCACCCCAAGTAAAAACGGTTTAGGCCCATTGGCGCGCATTTTTTTAACCGTAATAGCCGCACCAATCAAAAATAAACACAACACCAGTACATGCTTAGACGCCATAAATAGCAAGCTGTAAACCGCCACGCCTTGGGGGATAAAGTAAGCGATTAAAATCGCCACACAGTAAAATAAGATAAAATAAGGCAAACTTATTTTGCTTTTATCACCGCCAAAAAACCACGCACTAAGCAATGCCACCGGAATAATCCACAGCGCCCTAGCCAACTTAACCGTAGTAGCCGTTTTTAATGCTTCATCACCATAAGCTGATGCTGCGCCAACAACCGATGAGGTGTCGTGAATAGCAATCGCGCTCCATACCCCAAAGTCATACTGGCTGAGTGACAAAGCATGGCCAATGGTCGGAAACACGAATAGGGCAATGGAATTAAGCAAAAATACACAGGCTAACGACACCGCAATTTGATCGTTTTTAGCATTAATCGCTGGCGCGACCGCCGCAATGGCACTGCCCCCACAAATAGCCGTACCACAACTAATTAAGTGGCCCGTTTTAGGCTCCATGCCAAGCAGTTTTGCTAAGCCATAACCTAAAATAAGGGTAAAAAAGATTGAGCCGACAATTAAACCAAGGTTATTTTTACTGGCTTCAATGGCCTCTGGTAAGTTGATGCCAAAACCTAGGCCAACAATCGAATAGGCCAGCAATTTTTTAGTCCATTTACCTAAATCAATATGTTCAGGTACCAGCCCAATGCTCGCAAGGGTAAACCCCATCAATAATGCGACTGGAGAGGATATCAAAGGCGTTAAGCAAAAAAGGCCGATTACAATGAATAGCCATAATTTATAATTTTTTGTAGCTGAGTTGAGCATGAGAGAACTCATTAAATAAGCAGTGCACTATTGTAGCAAGCTCAAGCATTGCAAACGATGTTTGGTATCCGTTGATACACGCTTTAATTGATTTTTTTTGAACTGAGGATCAGCCGTCGACTTTTTTGGACAAAATTACAATAAATACAGATCAAAAAAAGCCAGTGGATGGACCTACTGGCTTTTCAGTTTTCGCGGCTCATTTATTAAGCTTAGCGCTGATGCATAGCGTAATCGCTACCATCTTTAGCCGTGAACACTTTACAACGACCTTCTGTAGGTTTGCAGCTTGAGTGCAATAAGCTGATCCATTGTTTGTAAGGTGTCGGTAGGTTCTTAATTGGCATCTCTATCTGAATATCTTCAATGTGTGCCAAATCATCTGCACCAATCTCGCCTTGACGGTCAAAACAAATCTCAACATGGGTGTCATTGTTTTTTAATACCACCGATGAAGGCTCACTTTTATGGCCGGTTAATGCCACAAACTGACAAGGATTTTGTAATCCACATTGAGTGCCATCTTTTAGAAATGCTAAAAGGTGCGTGTAATAAACAACATAGCTAGTCACATCTTGATGTGAACCTGTTGCTAATGGGAACTGAGCATCCAACAATTCTTTCGCATTAATAGCGCGATCTAATTTATTTGTTGTCGCCACAAATTGCTCACCAATGAAGTGGTTAAGGTTTTGGGTCGCTTTGGTGCTTGCTTGAGTAGACATGTTCATAGCCTTATCCTCTTCTTTTCAATAGTAGGTCACATTAATTTATTTATAGTCATTCAAAATGGTTTTGAATTAAGCCTTGTTCACAGCTTGATTTTTAGTCTATGCTATTTTTACAAACAATTTCACAATAAAAATTTTACAGTGTGAATTATACAAAATGAGAAATGAAAAAAGCTTGATGCGAAAGACCCATTTTTTGGGCACTAAGATAAGAAACTTGCGTAAACGCAATAACTTAACCATGGAAGATCTCTCTGCTCGCTGTATGCGCGTGGACTCAAGTAATTCACCTTCGGTATCATACTTATCCATGATTGAACGCGGAAAACGTGTCCCTAGTGCTGATATGTTGGCCGTTATCGCCGCTGTTTTTCAAAAAGAAGTTGAATGGTTTCTTGACGATGTGCCCGAAGAGCATGCCATTACGCCTGAAAAAGGCAGTAAAGGTGGCATTAGCGGTATGCCACTGGAACCAAGCTTTTTATTTTCTAATGATATTTTACAAATTGCCATCCCGGAAATGCTGTCACAAACAGGCACCTCGGGTAGACAATTTGCACATTTGTTGATCCGCGCACACCAAGAACACCATCAAAATCATTTTCCTGATTTAGAGCGTGCCGCAGAAGATGTGGGTTTAAAGCGTATGCCATTAATGGCCGACGACATGCTCACTATTGCCGCAAGAATGGGCTTAGTCATTAAATGGATTGACCGCACTCCGCAAGAAATACGTGATGAAATGGGGGCCAGCTCGCGCCAATTAGTGACCTCTTTTTTTGAGCCTCCTAGCACGATTTATTTGAACAACACCTTAAAAAATCGCCCTCATCGTTTGAAATATGACTTAGCTGTGCATATTGGCCACTGTGTTTTACACAATAAAGATGGCTTAAAGTCGGTGATGACATCAGGTCGTAAAGAAGAGGGTGACGACAATAGTATTCCACAATCAAACACCTTAAATGCACAGGACATTTTACATGCTTGGCGTGATTTTGAATCGAGCTTTTTTGCCGGAGCCCTTTTGTGCCCTAAAGTGCCTTTTAGACAATTACTTGACCGGCACGGCTATGAAATCAGTGTGCATAAACAGCTGCAAGTTTCTGCATCGGTTGCGATGCGCCGCATGACGGTTGTGTCGCCTTATCCGCATTGGCATTTCTTTGATGCCTATGCGCCAGGTAAACTCAAAGCGGTGTATCGCGGTAATGGGATCCCGCTGCCTTGGGGAAACATGCGTTTGGTGGAGGACCCTTGTCAGCATTGGGCTGTATTTAGGATGATCAATGAGCCGTCATCGGGCACCTCGGCACAAATTTCAATCTTAAATGTGGGAAATCAACCGCGGATTTACTGTTGTGAATCAATCAAGGTAGAAGACTCAGCAGGCAACCCGCATGTGTTATGTGCTGGCATTGATTTAAACCCAGCGATTGATGCCCAAGGTAAAGATTCGTTGTCGATTGCCAATGATTTAAAACAAGCTTGTGCATCTAATGGCGGCTCGATTGTTATCCCCAAACACATTAAAAAAGATCTTACCAGTGTGGCAAAAATCCTTAATATTAATTGGATAGAACGTGGTATTAAAAATGATGCCCGCTTAATTTGCTCACGTGGCGCTGTATGTCCAAGGCAACCTAGTTGTTATGCCGCAGGAAAAAACTTATGTGAAGATAACTAGTTTTAGTTCGTAGTAAGCGGTTCAGTACTTGCCAAGTCGAACATATAGCAACGACTTGGCAAGATAAGCTCATTTTCTAACGCTTCATCAAGCCAAAACGCTCTTTTTGAACAAACGACTACTCAATGAGGTAATAAAAAACTCATCATTACCATCGAAAAACATTAATAATGACCTGTTCTTTAGACGGTGTTACAGCTTAATCAGCATTTAACAAACAGCAGAAATGTGCTCGCCTAAACCCATTGGGTATAGGGTGTTTTCATCAACGTTGAATTGTAGTAACGATTATCTCCTGTCACCTCATCCCCTAACCAATCAGGTTTAGACACAGTTTGTTGCTCTGTGGCTATCTCCAACTCGGCCACAATTAACCCCTGATTATCGCCATAAAACTCGTCCACTTCAAAAACTTGATGCTGGTATTCAACTAAATAGCGGGTTTTATCTATAACCCCTGGTTCACACAGTTTAAGTAACTCCTGCGCCTCAGAGACACTTATTTCTTTTTCCCATTCAAATCGTGATAATCCAGCCTGATTACTCAAGCCTTTAATGGTGAGAAATCCCTGTTCACCCATAACTCTCACTCTCACAGTGCGGGCTTTATCTGAATTCAAATACCCCTGAGTAATACGAGTTGCCTTATGTGACAAGCTTTTGAACTTATCGTTGCTGACAAGGTATTTACGTTCGATTTCAATAGCCATTAGATTTAATTCTACAAGAAATAATAGCGGTATTATTCAAAGTTATCCGATGTTTGTATAGGTATTTTAGTGAATAGCCATCTGTTGTTAACTTAAAAAAGTAGCGTAAAAGCTAGAGTGTATCGGGGGTTTTCCGTCAAAAGTGAAGATTCACAATAATATTCACGCGCTCACACAGCATTTGGTGGGCAGATAATATGGGTAATAGATATTTTGAAAAATCGTTTTCAGACAGCAAAATGCCGTGAAATTCACGGCATTTTTGAATATAAACCTTTTGAATACAAACTTATAGTGCTATCTAAAGTAAAGGCCAATGATACAGGTTAACCTTTACTCTTAATTAGTTAAGTACGGTATAACCTCTGCCTACCATACAGTTGTGCATAACTGCATCGGTTTGATATTCAAAATTAGCTTCTTCGTTACGTCTTTCTCTACCATGTTTCAACGCGCCACCAATCAAACCAACCCCAGCACCTACTTTGGCACCTTTTGAGCCGCTACCGCCACCAATCGCACTACCTGCGGCACCAATTAGTGCTCCTCTGGTGGTTGACCTTAGCATGTCACGACCTAAAGAATCGGTTTCTTGATGATCGACCTGCGATGATAGTTGTTGGCACTCATACATGTCTGCATGGTATTTCTCAGTGTCGATACCTTTAGTATCAACAATGATATTGGCGTTAGCAAAAGTCGATACTGATAAAAGTAAAGTTGCACTAAGTAAAAGTGTTTTAGTGTTCATATTCATAATTGTGACCTCTGGATTAAATCGTATCTTATGGACGCAATTTAACCGAGCCGCCCTATACAGTCACATCCTGTTTGTAGGATGAACCCCTGCAATCCAGAACATGTCAATTTGAGCGGGCAATGCGAGGATTACGTCCTACATATGCGATTAATCACTGTGCAGTGTTCACCCTATACTGGCCTCAATTAAGCACAACGGCGTACAACCTGAGTAGTGAAATACTTATATAGCGCCGCAATCAACACTCATTAATTGAAACAAAGGTAACGTTATGAAAAAAACTCTTATTACTCTATGCCTATTAGCTTTATCTGCAAACGTATCAGCTAATGAGACTCACAACCAAGATATGCAACAGGTTGAATCAAAAATGGAACAACTTGTTACGGTAACTGAAGCATCAGATTTTTTTATTACTATTGATGAAGAAGCCAGTTTTGAATCAATTGAGTACACAGGCTTTATTATTGATATGTTTAGTGAAATTTACATCACTAAACATCAAGCTGAAGAAAGAAACCTAGAGCAAGCGCAACAGTTTCATATTTATGGCGAAACAGATCTTGAAGTTGTCAGCCAACGCATTGCTGCACAAATAGATCAAGATAATCCAACGTTTTTCTCAATCGATTTATACCGTGATTACCATGGCACATCAGGACAATTTACCTATGTAGCCAAAGTGGTTGAATACAAATAAGTTTTACTTCATCTCCCCAGAAAGTTTTGCCCGCATGATTGCGGGCTTTTTTTTGCGTAAAAATCACTGCTGCTTCATCTGTAATAAACACCTGTGATTCATCAACAACCAAATAGACATGGCACGCTAGTAAGTGATTTCAATCAGCGCTTATTTTAATAAATGCGACCGTAACTCATCAAAATACTTAAACAATTAAAATTGAATGTGGTAATTTAACTATAATAAATTGCGCTTAAATGACTGCTAATGTTGGCATAATGTCGATGTTCGCCGGAGTAAAATGATGAATTTCAGCTTAGAACAACTGCTTGCTTTTGTGACCGTCTATGAACAAAAGGCATTTAGTAAAGCCGCCGTAAAACTGGATAAACATCGCACCACTATTGGTCAGGTGATCACCAATTTGGAAGACCAGCTTGCCATTACTTTATTTGAACGTATTGGTCGCTCAGTTGAGCCCACCGAAGATGCCACCTTACTATATCATTATGCCAAGCAAGCCATTGAGCAAACCCGCACCTTTGATCGCGTCGCCTTAAGTCTGTCATTTGGCGGATTAGAATCCATTACTTTCGCCTACGCCAGCTTTATCCCGCAGGATGTGTTGGTTCAAATCCGCAAACAACTTATGCAAGACTTTCCGTCTATGAATGTTAATTGGCTAGTGCGGACTAAGCCAGAAATTAAACAAAGCATTCAAGATGGCTCCATTCATTTTGGCCTAGTCAATGTGTTTACCAGCAAAGTCATCAATAGCCTAAGTTCATCACTCTTGCATAACATGGGTTTTGTACCATTCACGGGCGTAGATACTGAATTGGCAAAGTTACCTCCCAGTGAAACATTTATCACAATGAAATCGTCAAAGCAGTTTGTGCTTAAATCTATGCTGGATGATGATATGGCTAGCAGAGTGATCATTTCGTCAAACTATGAAGTGGTAGACCAACAAACCTTGATAGTTCAAATGGTCCAAGAAGGATTAGGATGGGCACTGTTGCCAAAGTCCATCAATAAATCAGACCACTTTTCCGACGGTATAGTTGAAATTGCAGCAGATGAAACTAATGGCAAAGAAGCGGTTTTGGTGCCGATATCATTGTGGTGCCAGCACTCAAAACAAAATGTCGACATCAAAAAATCGATCATAGCTTGCCTTGATAAATATCTTAATAAAGTTCGAAACTAAACCCAATATCCCATTGAATGGTTACGCCCCTTAGCTAAAAGGGGCCAATACTGGGTGACTTGGGTTCTAAAAAGTAACTTACTTGGCAGTTGAGCTATCAGTTTTAAGATAATGATACTTTAGCTGCCAAGTTGCTTATATCTAATAGTTTTTCTTTACTCTTTATAAATCAACATCATCTTAAGCTGAATAGCAAACACTGTCTGCACAGTGTTACTTGCCTCGCTTCACTCCCCTCAACGCAGGGTTTCGTCCATCAAACACGATTATCATTTTTTGTACAAAGCCAATACTCTTGCGTGGAATAACGGCATTTATCACTACACATGCCCTTATTCATAACAGCGAGAATTCTGCGGATTTTTAATCATGTTTAGCACTAAAAAGTGAGCTTATGATGGCAATACTTGAACACATCTTTACCTCTTCAGCATATTTTATTTTGCTGGTTACGCTTGTTTTAGGGTTTGTGGTGGGCAAAATTCACTTAGGCCTATTCTCGCTGGGTACAATCTTAAGCACATTAATAGTAGGACTTATTGTCGGCCTAGCTGGCGGCGCTAACGACCCGAATTTAACATGGCTATTTTTCAGTTTATTTATGTATGTAGTGGCTTATCTGGGTGGTTCACTATTTACCCAAGATCTTCAAGCGCATCAAAAATCAATTTTGATTAAAGTGTTACAGCTAAGTTTTACCACTTTTACTGCTATTGCTTTTGTGTATTGGGTTTTCAGCATTGAATCTGTCGCGGTGTTAAGACTAGCAGCCGATCATATCTCGGCTTCAGATTTGATTGTGTTTGCAAGCGCACTGTTGCCGATCATAATCGTTACCCAAAAATTACCATGGTTGAAGAAATGGCATACGCCGTCTCAAATCGTTGACATGGCACCCAAATCGGTTGAAGCAGCATCGATCAATGATAACCAGCAAATAAACAGCGTTAAAAATGTTGTTAGACGCGCCTTTAAAGTGAATATCGACAGCACTGTGGTTGGCAAAACGTTAATGCAACTGAACAGCCCAGCAGTTGAAATCGTGTTTGAATTGAAAAAAGGCTCAAATGACACTGACGCAAATACCGTGATGGCGGGAGACACGATTACAGTTACGGGTACCAGTAATAGCATTTACTACCTAGAAGATAATGTGCTCGGAACTGAGCTTCCTTTAGAAAAAAACATTATTGAAGAACACTTTCAAATTGTCGCTAACCAACATGGTTTACAGAACTCATCACTTTTAGCGCTGAAAAACAACCTCAATAAAACCTCCTCTAGAGGTATATTAATTTCACGCTACATTAGAGAAGGGGTCGATATTGAAATCAACCCTGATTTAATCATCAGTAACGAAGACATTATTCAAGTCACTGGTAATGACATGGATATAAAGCAGGTTAGACATGCCCTAGGGATCACCAATAACAGCCTGGTATACGGTCAAATCCTATTTACCCTAGGAATTATTCTTGCTTACTTAACCAGTTGTTTTGATTTAGAACTTACTGGCGTACCGCTATTATTTGGTGCAGGTGGCTGTAGTCTCATCACCGGATTATTTATCGGCTGGATTAGCCATCATTCACGCTTATTTACGCCAGTTTCAACATCATCACTTAAACGGTTAAGTTTTGCTGGGTTATGGGGGTTTGTGGCAGTATCTGGTTTATTTTTGGGATCTTTAATTACTCAAGCTGTCGGTCAAGATAGCCTCAAGATGATGTTTGTCGCTGTAGTTATGACAATTTTATCGCAGTTGATTTTATGCAGCCTAGGTAACAAAGTGGTCAGTCACAGCAAATCGTAACAGACTGACAAAGCAGTTTGGCTAAGACTTATTTATTTGATGATTTGCAAAAATCAATGTCACTGTAAAACGGCTCAAAAACCAATAAGTCTTAGCTCACATGGATAGCATGTCCCAGCAAAAAAACCATGGTCGCTGAGCTAATCCATATTAATCAAGCTACACGCACAAATATTGGTACTCGGTAAAAAATACAACAGTGCTAAGTTTTTGTCAGGATTAGTTTTAACTATCTGAATGGTCAGATTATGAACGCCTTCTTTAGCGATATTACGTAAGGCGAATGCTTGTACATGCGTGGCATGTTGCGGTAATGATACTTGCTGATTATGACGAATAAGCTCACTTTGGATCAGATTAAGAATATAAGTATCCTTTTCTTTATAGGCACTTAAAATCCCCCCTTTAAGATGCAGTGTCGCAATGGGCTCACCGTCTTCAGAAAAATAGCGGTAGCTAATACTGGCAGAACGTTTTTGCAAGCTAAAATCAGCAATCATTATGTTTTTTTCAATAGCTTGGGTTTGAGAATTGACTGCCACCAGCTCATTTTGACATGATAAAACCATGTTCACTTCAGACGCTTTAATATGCTGATAAATCACTAAACTGCATAGCAGCAAGCTAATAAAAAAAGCGCCAAACCATTTCATTTTTTTAGTCACAGAGTGATACCCCCTGCAGCCAAGTAGGTGAAATAAAATTTGGTCGTAAGGTAAAGTCACTGGTTTTTATGTTTCTCACCAACAACTCACCATTGTTTGAGTAGCCTTCCATCGAAATATTCAGCACTTGCATATCATTGGATAGCGCTAAATACACATCTCGCCATTTCACAATGGGGCATAAATTAAACGCAGTTATTATTTTTTGTTCCATATTGGAAACTTGCTGCGATGATTTTTTGGGTGATTGTAGCCATATCAATTCAATTTGTTGATGGTTATTTAATGTCACAACACGGCTTTCTCTCACCGGAGACTCTGCAGTTTTAAACCAAATATATTGGTGCATGGCAGTGATCAATGTCATCAACGACAACAATATAATACTGCTGGTCAGAATAATGTGTTTTTTTCGGCGGGCAAGTTGTTGATGCCATTCAGAGGAAGGTGTGGATATATTTAATCGGTAGCCTTTTTTGGGCAGCGTCTCAATTAAATCAATATAAGGCTCACCAAAGTATTTGCGTAAAGTGAATACCGCCTTGGCAACGGCTGATTCACTCATTACGGCTTGTTGCGAGCCCGCACATGATAATTGCCCTTTGGACATCACTTGATTGGGGTGATTAGCGAGCAACTCAAGTACTTGAGCTTCCGTTCTCGTTAAATGATGTTGAATTTGAGTCTCGGTGTTAATCAACACACTATTACTGACATCAAACTCAAATACTTTTAGCCTCATAATGCGTCTTGTTTATTAGCGATATCGTTAATTTTACGATAGTTGTTAGGATTAAACCGCCATACAACTCACACTTTGGTTGCCGTTGCCATCGGCTGTATTTTTACAACGGCTCCCCTTAACAGAACGCGAACTTTTGCCTACTCGTGATAATCATCACATTTCATTGGCGATAATATATAAAAAAATACTTCGTAATCAGTATTACACTCTGCCATTGGCAACATTTAAGATAAATCCACTAAAAAAACCGCCATTTGCAGTGAATTACCTTTATAGTTCATCGCCATTTTTAGCGCTCTTATTGACAGCTAAATTACTTTGACCTCGGCCTCATTTCTTTTTTTATTAAACGTCATCATTGAGTTAACCCAGTAACAAGGTTGAGTTCGTTTCATTTGCAGTTGCATTTGTTACTCATGCTAACGAATGGTTTTACATACTACGCCACCCAAGCAAGGCCGCTATGTTAGCCATCCTAGATCCTTTCAATGTTACTTGTGATGAAAATAATAGAAAAAATGAGGGTATTTATGAACACATTAAACAGAAGACAAGCGATTGGACGCATTATTGGTGTTTCATCAGCAGCTGTAGGTGGAGCGTTAATAGCTAATCCCGTATTAGCGGCAATTGCAACAGACGCTGGCGATTGGAAACTAGAAGTCGGCACTCGCTTAGCTTATGTAAAACTAGATCCGATGGTTGTTGCAAAACGCGCTTATGAAACGGGTAATGGCTGTATGTATCAGGTATTTGACAGCATTATTCAAAGCTTAGCCGAATCAAATTCTCCAGATGCTGAAAAATTTGCTCAAGTGCCCACCGCCATGGCGCACTATGGCTATGCTGGTATGCTAGGAGAAGGAACGGTATGTGGCAATATCAATGCTGCAGGTATGTTAGTGAATATTCTTTCTATTAATGGATCTCCAGCAAACAGTTTTTTAAGTCAGGTAATGCGTTTTTATGAAAATGAAGCGCTACCACTTCAAACTGACAGTTTCCTTAATGGTATTGGGGCTGATAAAGCTGAAACACTCGCTAAAGTAGGTAGCCCAACCGCTGCTAATACTGTTTTGTGTCACTCTTCCATTAGCTTGTGGGCCAGCAAGAATGGTAAGACATTCAATGAAAAAGGTATGCGCTGTAAACAATTATCAGCCTCTGTCGTTTATGAGTTAGTCGTGATGTTAAACAAAGCATTTGATGGTGAAACTGTGAATGATCACCCCGTATCTGCAACGGTTGAAAGTTGCCAATCTTGCCATACGGCTGACTCAACTTTTGCACCGAGTGTGAAAACCAACATGGCTTGTGACACCTGTCATGGCGGTCACTAATTAATAGGAGCCATCACATGAAAAAAACAACACTCAGCCTAATAATGGGATTAAGTTTCGTTTTACTCTTTGGCTGCAACAGCTCTGATGATGATAATGTTACTGCTCCCCCCGAGCCTCCTGAGCCACCAGCAACCACTATTAGCATTAAAGACACTTCGGTTATTGATGTCGCCCTTGTCAGTACTGATCCTGAAAGTGGCACCATGATTATTAACCTGACTGGCGATGACGATAAAGCGGTAATCGGTGCCGATGCATTTAACTTATTGTTTATGGGGTATCCAAAGCCAGGACCTTATTCAAGTAAATATAAGTTAGCTTGGCATCAGGCGCAGCAAACCAGCTGTATTGATACTGAGGAATGCGTTATGGTAATCGAAGAGTTGAAAGCTGGCATGTATCAACTCACGTTAGATGAGCTGGCCTGGAAAATCGGTATCGTAAACTTCCGTGTGGCTTTGGAAGTGAAAGGAGAAAATGCTCATTTCCCAATGGCATTTTTAGATTAGCTCTTTTACGGCCTCATAATTAACTCGCGATGGTTTTATTCATATCGCGAGTTTTTTACCCTATGGTGAAAAATGAATTAATCGTGGTACGGTTATTGGGGGATGACTTATCAAAATCCACGACAGAGGTAATGTTGGCACTGTGCATAATATTCCCTGCATAAAGAATTAAACGGTTGGGCTTGGCATCAACTGAAAACACTTTTTCAAATAATGCATCACTATCATTTATATAACCTCTCCTTTCATCTGCAGACTGCTTTACCTGTTCCACCATCTTTAAAATGGTATCTTTATCATCATGGGATAAATGTATTTTAGAGGAGCCTTTGTAACGGTAAAAATGGGTCCCACCTAAGTGATTTTCATTCAAGTAATGCACTGCTGCCATATGATTTTCAGACAATGAATCAAAGTGAGGCATGGTTTGTACTATTTCCAAGTTTTCAGGCAATACCGTCACTTTTGATAACCAACTTTTGCCTAGCTGGTACCGTTTAAACAACCTCCCCTGAGAGTGCATAGCTAGACGATTAAACAATGCGCTAATTAATTGATAATATGGCTTTGGCATCTCATCACGCACACCAGGAAATAAGGTTCCCTCTGCGCCAATCGGGTTAAAATAAGCCTTGTTAAAGCAGTAATCTAACATCTCGTGAAAATTATCGACCACATCATCAATAATCCATATGCGGGCATTTGAGTGAGGAATATAAGTCAGCTGTATCTGAATATTGGAATTTAACACAAACATGTGAAATACGATGTCCTTTATATCGGTATTATCACTACTTAGCGAAAGTCGTTAAGATGAGTAATCAAATAGGGTTAAAACAGCTATACGAGCGCAACATAAATTGAGATCTTATTGTTTAGTGAATGCCTATCTATTTCAGCTAAATCTAAAATGACAATGATTAAATGATGGCTATCGGCGAATAAAAATACTCCCAAGGTGCATTCCTACATGCGTAATGACCTTGGCAAAATACCTCGAGCGTAACATACACTTTACTGGCAAATATAAAAACAGTCATAGTATTGATTTTAAATAACTTTAATATTCAACCTTAGTATGAAGCTGCAAAAATATTGCCAATATCGTTGAGTAAAACGTTGACCGAAAACTCAGCGATTATTGATAATAAGCCATGTCACTTATCAGCTATCCAGCTGTAATTTAAGTAAATGATCACCGCACGACTTAACAAAAATAGCCAATAAAAAAAGCAAACACTTAGGTTTGCTTTTTTAGGTTACAGGCAGAGAATACTTACCTCTGGCAGGCTATCTCAATGGCGTTATCTCATAGTAACAAACTCTTCTGCGCCAGTTGGATGTATGGCGACTACCGCATCAAAGTCCGCTTTGGTTGCCCCCATTTTCATGGCCACACCAAAACCTTGGAGAATTTCGTCCATACCAAAACCAATACCGTGAATCCCCACAACCACTTCATTTTCGCCAGCACAAACTAGTTTCATCTTACAGGCTTGGCGGTGAGCGGTAACAGCGGTGTACATAGAGGTAAACCCTGATGTGTACACTTTAATATTATCTGCACCATATTGCTCTGCGGCTTCAGGCTCAGTTAACCCCATAGTACCTATAGGCGGATGACTAAATACTACAGTTGGAATTAACGAGTAATCCATTTTGGCATTCGGCATTTGACCAAATAAGCGCTCAGACAACAAACGACCCGCTTTAACAGCAACAGGGGTAAGCTCTACGCCACCTTCCATAATATCGCCAACACAATAAATGCCTTTCGCGGTAGTATTTTGCTGTTCATCGGTTACCACATAACCTTTGGCGTTCAGGGTCACATCGGTATTTTCAATGCCAATATTACCAGTCGCGGGTGAACGGCCAATCGCCCAAATAAGGGTGTCGACCGTCAAGCTGTTACCGTTTTCAAGCTCAAGAGTTAAGCTGCCATCTGCATTTTTAACCACTTGCTTAGGAACGCTATTGGTATGTAAGGTTGGGCCATCTGTCGCCATAGCCTCAACGAGTGCATCAACCAAAATTGGATCGAAATTACGCAAAGGTGCATGTTTACGGACCAATAAATGGGTTTCACTGCCAAGTGCATGTAACACACCCGCTAACTCAACTGCAATATAGCCGGCACCAATTACGGCAACACGTTTTGGTTGCACACGTAATTCAAAGAATCCATTTGAATCTATACCGTATTGCGCACCTGGAATATCAGGGATAGTGGGCGCGCCACCCGTGGCGATTAAAATATGATCTGCGGTGTAATGCTCGCCATTCACTTCAATGGTGTTGTTGTTCACAAACTTGCCATAACCGTTTAGTAAGGTCACTTTATTGCTGGCAAAACCACGACCGTAGGCTTCATGTATGCGGCCAATATATGCTTCGCGATTCTCAACTAAGGTATTCCAATCAAACTTATTTACGGTAACGTCAAAACCATAGTCTTTAGCATACAGGTTCATGGCTTCTGCGACGTGTGCGCCATACCACATCACTTTTTTCGGCACACAGCCGACGTTTACACAAGTTCCACCAACGTGCTTGGCTTCTATAATTAATACTTTTGCGCCGCGCATTGCTGCACGATTTGCTGATGCGATACCGCCACTGCCGGCACCCAAAGCAATATAGTCAAAATGTTGAGCCATGATAATCTCCGCTACAATTGATGTTGCCATTGTAAGGAGGAATCGACTTCGATGCTAGATGGTATTCAAAAACTCCTACTAGCGCTTGTATTGGCAAAGAGCATGATCACCTTCAGATGGCCCCTTGCTCTCACATTTCAAGCACTTCCATTCATCTAATCTTGCTGTCATTTCGCGCTCAAAATGCTGTTGATTTTGGGTACCGGGTCTAAGTTTACGTTGCAGATAACTAATTCGGTTATCTAACCAACGGCAACTAGGGTCATTAGCAACTTTATGTGCCGCAAGTGCTGGTGAAACTTTGTTTTTTGATTTAGTCGGTTTGGATTTAGAAGCTTGGGATTTAGAAGCCCATGTCCGGTCAACTAAAGCCTCATCTGCGTAGTATTCTAATGCCAATGAAGGTGGGTTAATTTTGAGTGGCCGGCCTTCACTGTCAAACACTCCATCTTGGCCCAGTTGAGAAATGTTTTCGTTACTCAATGTATTTAGTGCCGATTCTGTTTGAGGCGCAAGCTGACTCAATTCATCATTGGCAAAAATGTTAAGGTGAATTGAGATAACACCGATAACAATCGGCAAGAGGTAAGTCTGTGGAATGGGTTTCATAATGCATCCTTGCAAGTATTAACGATAGAAAAGCGCAACCATCCTGTTGCGCCTTAAAGTGTAGTCTAATTTTTATCAGACACAAACCACCTTAAAAATCTAGAATACCCAGTTCAAATGCACGCCACCATAGGTTTCATTTAAATTGTCAACGATCTGATTTTCAGATGCCTCACGCTTAATATCCTCCAAGGCTTGTGTGACGCTAAGATGAGCACTCAATGCTATGTTATCGGATATCGCATAAGCCGCTTCAACACCAAACTGTATATGATTTGCGCCATCATGCTCTTCGGTAACATATTGAAAGTCAAAACCTTGCAGAACGTAAGGTGTGATGCTTAATTTATCAGTGATATCCCATGGGCTATGTAAGCTAACTTCCACAAAGTAGCCACCAGCCTCTGTTGCGTAGGTGTAATGAATAGCAGGTATTAGCCAATCAACCCCTGTGTAAGTTAATGAACTGAATACTTCATTGTCGGAGCCACGATCATCGCCATAAAATTCTAAACGTTGGTAGCCTAGGGTTGCTTCAAATTTTTCAGTTAAATGAATCGTATATTCAAGACCGAAATTCCACTCGATATAATGCGTTTGATCGCCACGACCTAAAGCCACAAAAGTGACTAAATCGCCATCTGTAACACTAGCAACTCCCCAAACAATGCCGCCTTTGTCTAAATTATCCCGCCCTTCGGAGATATATTGACTGTCCCATGCTAGGTCAAATGCAAACTCGGGCCCAGTCTTAGCTTGCGCATTTGTTGTTATCCCGCCACCAAAAGACAGCATGGCTGTCCATAGGATCAAAGTAACAAGAAATTTATGTAAACTTACTGATAAAAAAGCCCGTTTGATCATAGTGATAACTCTATCTGTTAACAGCGATTGACAATTTTTTACCTATATTAACCAACAAAATAGCAAAGAGGAATGATAACGAGTTGCATTTGCGATCTAATTGTCAATATTGAGAGTGTAAATAGCGTGTAAATTAAAATCGAGATCACCATCACTTTCTTGCGGCAATTTTTAAGTTAGGTAACTTATAACGAAACCTATTTATCTATTGATGATCAAGGGATAATCCATCTTGACTTGATTTTCAGCCTTCAAGCCCTCATAAAGTATCCATACGCTTATTCTTCGAGGACACATCATGAGCAATCCATTGCAAAGTGGAACAGAATTACCACTTTTTTCGCAAATCAAACCAGAACACATTAAGCCAGCAGTGGAACAAGCCATTGAGAAGTGCCGTAGTTGTATTGACGAACTCCTCGCTAAGAATAAGGTTTACACTTGGGATAATTTGATTGCCCCGCTTGAAGAAGTTGATGACGAACTCAGCAAAGTATGGTCTCCGGTATCACACATGAATTCAGTGATCAGCAGTGACGACTTACGTGAAGCCCATGATGACTGTTTACCGCTGCTATCTGATTACGGCACATACGTCGGCCAACACCAAGGACTCTATGAAGCCTATAAGTCTATTCATCAATCCGCCGATTTTGCGCATCTGACCCAAGCTCAAAAAACCGTTATTGAACATAGCCTGCGTGATTTTGAATTATCCGGTATTGGCTTAAGCGATGCCGATAAAGTGCGTTATGGTGAAATTGTTAAACGTCTTTCAGAGCTAACCAGTAATTTTTCAAACCAATTACTGGATGCGACTCAAGCATGGACCAAACTGATTACTGACGAAGCAGACCTTGCCGGCTTACCTGAATCGGCACTTGCCGCCGCCAAAGCGATGGCAGAAGCAAACGAGCAAACAGGTTGGCTATTTACTTTAGATTTCCCATCGTATTTACCTGTAATGACATACAGTGAAAATCGCCCGTTACGTGAAGAATGTTATCGCGCCTTTGTGACTCGCGCATCTGATCAAGGCCCTAATGCGGGTGAGTTTGATAACACAAACAACATGAACGAAATTGTGGCGTTACGTCATGAAATTGCCAACCTGTTAGGTTTTGAGAGTTATGCCCATGAGTCATTGGCAACCAAAATGGCAGAAACACCAGAACAGGTGCTTGGCTTTTTAAATGAGCTGGGTGAGCGTTCAAAAGATCAAGCCGCAAGTGAACTCGCTGAACTGCGTGCCTTTGCCAAAGAACATTATAATGTCACTGAAATGGCATCGTGGGATTTAAGTTTTTACGCCGAAAAACTACAACAACATAAATATGAAGTGTCTCAAGAATTACTGCGCCCATACTTCCCTGAAAACAAAGCGCTATCGGGTTTATTTTTCACCGTTAACAAACTATTTGGCTTAACGATTAAAGAAGAGCAAGAGTTTGATTCATGGCACAAAGATGTGCGCTTCTTCCATATTTTTGATGCAGAAAACACCCACAGAGGTAGCTTTTATCTAGATTTATATGCCCGCACAGGTAAGCGTGGCGGCGCATGGATGGACGATTGCCGTGGTCGCCGTATCACCTCTAGCGGACTTCAAAAACCGGTTGCGTATCTAACCTGCAATTTTAATGGTCCAGTCAATGGCAAGCCGGCATTATTTACCCATGATGAAGTGGTGACCTTATTCCATGAGTTTGGTCATGGTATTCATCATATGTTGACCAAGGTAGATGTTGGCGGTGTATCGGGCATTAATGGTGTTCCTTGGGACGCGGTGGAATTACCTAGTCAATTTTTAGAAAACTGGTGCTGGCAAGAAGAGGCCTTGGCTGAAATCTCAGGCCATTTTGAAACTGGTGAACCTTTACCAAAAGCGTTACTTGATAAAATGCTTGCAGCTAAGAATTTTCAATCAGGCATGATGATGTTACGCCAACTTGAGTTTTCATTGTTCGACTTCAGAATGCACCATGAGTTTGACCCAGTTAAAGGAGCTAACATTCAAGGTATTCTTGATGAAGTTCGCAGCAAAATTGCCGTACTCACACCGCCAAGCTTTAACCGTTTCCAACATGGATTCGCCCATATTTTTGCAGGGGGGTATGCTGCAGGTTATTACAGTTATAAATGGGCTGAAGTGTTATCTGCCGATGCATTTTCACGTTTTGAAGAAGAAGGTATTTTCAACCCTGAAACAGGAAAAAGCTTCTTAAACAATGTATTAGAAATGGGCGGCAGCGAAGAACCTATGGTGCTTTTTAAACGCTTTATGGGTCGCGAGCCAAACACTGATGCATTATTACGCCACAGCGGTATCGCGGCTTAATTAATCTGAAATAAACGATTCACTTATCTTTTAACCCAAAGGCGCTATATAGCGCCTTTGTTCTTGCTACCGAAATAAATAGTCGTTATGCAATGACGAGGAATTCATCTTTAACCCCATCGAGGGTTAAAAGATAAGTAAACGAGTTAACTTAAGCTTTTACTATATCGTTTTAACTCACTCAGTAACGCTAATGTTGATATTGTGCTGAGGTAATAAACTGATTAAAAGACTCACACCATACAATCACAGTATTATATTTAGCTGGATCAATATTTTGTGGTACTGGCACAATAAAGTTTTCGAAGGTTTTCACCTCTCCTACTCTCACCATTGTCGACTTTAAGCGCATAAAGTCTGCTTCTGTTTCAACAAATTCGGAGGCAAGATAAAGTTGATAATCTGGCCCTGGCGCCAACGTCCCAGCTAGGGTAATAAAATGTGGGCCTACTGCCACATCCCCCTCGCCCCAGTGAAGTATATCGCTGTCTGTGAGATCGCTAATAAACGTGGTTTTATATTGTGCTTGGGTCACAAGCAACGATATTTCTGAGGCTGTCGGTGCCACAGGTGCCGTAATGATGGGTAACAGATATATGCCAAGTATAACTCCCATCGTCCCGACCACTAAGTGACTTACTAATAAAAACAAAGTTTTAATACGCATAACGCCTCAAATTAAAATGGAGTTGCTACACCATTATTGATGCAACATGCTGTGTTATATGTTTATTGACCAAAACTGGGGTTAATAAAACCAGCGATGGTAGCTATCGCTGGTTTACTCCATTTAAGCCAACTTTAAATCAAACTGCTGACGATACATCACCATATCTTCAATAGTGAGTACTGGCATATTATGCTTTAAAGCAAAGGCGACAATTTCAGGCGTTTTCGCCATAGTGCCGTCTTCATTTGTCACTTCACACAACACCCCTGACTCGCCTAAACCGGCCATTTGCATTAAATCAACTGTACCTTCGGTGTGACCACGACGTGTTAATACCCCGCCAGCGCGAGCACGCAATGGAAATACGTGACCCGGTCTTGCTAAGTCACTGGCTTTGGCATTGGCAGCTGTCGCGGTTTTGACTGTCGTGACCCTGTCTTGTGCCGAAACACCTGTGGTTACGCCAACCTTGGCTTCAATCGACACGGTAAATGCGGTTTGGTTCGCGCTATTGTTGTCTGCCACCATCGGCGGTAACTCGAGCTTATTCGCTTGTGCATCGGTCAAACACAGACACACAATGCCGCTGCATTCACGGATCATTAATGCCATTTGTGCAGCCGTTAAGTGTTCAACTGAATAGATTAAATCGCCTTCGTTTTCACGATCTTCATCATCCAGTAACAAGATACCCTTGCCTTGCTTAAGCGCTTCAATGGCTTTTTCAACTCGGGTAAGTGGTTCACCAAAAGGTGAAAGTAAAGATAACTGATTCATGGTTACTCCTAAAAATTGACCAGAATCAGGGCTTTGAAGAGGGGTTTTACACCAAATAGAATCGCACCAGCAGAAAATATCTACTGGTGATGTTGCTATTCTCTCTCATCCGGACTGTAACCGTCGGCTCTGGAATAGTAGTCATTACTTTACGAGTAATACTAAGTCACCAAATCTGCTGACCTCGACGAATCGAGCGCTCGCGGGCTTTATTGTTTACCTAGTGCTAAAAATAGGTAAATCAACTTACCGCCGGTGGGGAATTTCGCCCCGCCCTGAGAATTCATGCTGGAAATTCAGCCCGGATATAGTAAAGCCCAAACTAGCTAAGTTCAATCAAGTGATGAAACAAACGTGTGTATAAATCACATAAACTCTGCTTGATAGCTGGTATGACCTCTGTTAGCCTGTTTCGCTCACAAAGGAGTGGTAATAAATGAATCTGTATTTTCGATTAGTGTGGTTATTTTTGTGGCGCATTCGTCATTGCCCAGGTATTAGTTTTTTGGATACCAGCCGAATTAGCTATCGTGCTTTACCATTTGATTGTGATGTTAACTTGCATCTCACCAACTCACGCTACCCTGCGTTTATGGATTTAGCGCGCACCTATATGATTGCCGATATGGGATTGATGAAGAAGTTTCTGAAAATGAAATGGATGCCGATTGTCAACGCTTCAGAGTTTACCTATATCCGCGACATTAAGCCGTTCGAAAAGTTTGAAATAGAAACCAAGGTTGTCGGTTGGGATGAGAAATACTTTTATATTGAACAACGCTTTATTACGGCAAGAGGCCTACATTGTATTGTTCATGTACGTGGTGTTTTTGTGTGTAATCGTAAACAAGTGCCAATTGAAACATTAGTTTCTGAAGCGGGTTACTATGGTGACAAGCCTGAGTTACCAGCAGAAGTAGTGAAGTGGAAGCAGTTTCTACAGCTCAAAAAAGAGCGTAATAGCTAATCTACACTCAAACAGCCATCGTATTGATGGCTGTTTTGTTTTAATGATGTTCAAATGAATAAATCCGAAAAGTAAGGAGCATTTGTGGCTAAGCTAGAAAAATTTGCCGATATTCTATCGCGCGCATGTGAACGAAAAGGCGGTTTAGCGATTGTTGAGGCGTTATTGCCCGATACCTTATCAAGCAATGAAATTGCCCAATATAGCGATGCCGAATTATTATCTGCTATGTCTAAACGGGTTTTTCAAAGTGGTTTTGTATGGCGCGTAGTCGAAAATAAATGGCCCGCATACGAAAAAGCCTTCTTTGATTTTGAGCCGCAAAAAGTCTTGATGTTATCACCCGAGCAAATTCAACAACGTGCAACTGACGCCACGCTTATTCGCCATCAAAAGAAAACCCAAGCCATTATTGATAATGCATATATGGTGCAAGCTTTATCAGCAAAGCACGGTAGCTTTGCTGAACTTATTGCTCACTGGCCAACTGATGACATTATTAGTTTATGGCAATTACTGAAAAAACAAGGCACCCGTTTAGGCGGAAATACAGGGCCTTATTTTTTACGCTCGATTGGTAAGGATACTTTTTTGCTGTCGAATGATGTTCAAGGCTATTTAAAGGCGAAAAAAGTTGTTGATGCTGGCTTCAGTTCACAAACGGGGTTGAAACAAACACAGGTAGCATTTAATGCTTGGCAGCAGGAAAGCGGGCTCAATTTAGCTGAAATTAGCCGTATTATTTCTTTGGGTGTAGGCGATAATCATCTTTAAATAGCTTATCGATTAACTCGCAACTTGGTAGCGGCTTAAAAACATCTGAGCCGTTTCGTGGGCTAAATGCTGACGTTCAACATCGGTCAATATCGGTTTGCAAGTGAGTACCTGTGGCCAAAAACAATGGCCTTTCAGTAATGACATTAATTGATCACTGGCAAAATTGGCATCATCTAGTTGCAGTTTGTTATCAGCCTGTGCGGCTTTTATCCAACGGATCAGCGCAGTTTCTTGCTGTTTCATTTTTTCAATTTCTCGTGTCATTTCATCACGACTATAAAACAGATGTCCAATCGCTACCCGAGCTAAATCAATATGTTCCTGTGAGTTGATGACTTCAATTTCAGTTAACATAATGGCGGCTAATTGACTGCCTAATGCAATACTTGACTGATAACGACCTTGGTTTTTAATCATAGCTTCTTGCCATAACTCACTCACTAGGTGCATGACTAAGGCTTCTTTTGTGGCAAAATGATTATACACAGTGCGCTTTGAAACCTGCGCCTCCTCAGCCAATTTATCCATGCTACTTGCAGTGACACCGATGTCTTTAAACATGCGTTTAGCTGCATCAATAATGGCTTGTCGTTTTAACTGGCTGCGGCTTTTCATTTCAGTCGTCATCACGCTATATATTCATAAAAGTTAATGAAACTATTTTACACTGACCAGTTTACTTTTCAAGCTAAAATCCATAAACTACACCGCATAGTTTACTTGTGTTATTAAAAATATGGATAATTGCTTTTTATAGCATTTCCCGTAGTAACTTGATGATGTTTATTGGTATATAGCTTAATGTGTGAACAAACTAGTGACTTAAATGACTTGCAGGTTAAAGCGATTAATTCGATGGCAGTTCAGAACTATGCCAACAAACACCTGTTTTACAATGAAAAGTCAGTAAAACATATAACAGACAAATTTATCAAAAAATGAAATACTAGAAAAAGTTTCAGCTAGTAGCACCATTTTGCTAATGAAATTGCAACATCTAGCAGTTAAGCTAACTACAATTTGTAGACGCTTTTTTACTGACATTATCGATTAATCGATAATTCAAACCAAAACCGTTAACAACTTCGTATCAACTAAGCTAGTTAACGTATTTATTTACAATTTAACGCTTCGGCTTTACTCATAGTCACTATGCGTAATGACCGCAACGAAGCAAAATAGACAGTTCGAATTAAATTGCACAACTTCTCATACTGAATCAAATTTAGATGAGGAACATTAGGAGTAGGAGCTCTCATGCACAAAGCATTGAAAATTGCCGCAGTCATCACTGCGTCGTTGTGGTTAACAGCCTGTGGCAAACAGGACGATGGAGCGCAAGCTCAACAAGAGCGTCCACCTACTCCGGTTGGCGTAATGATTGTAGAAGCCCAATCTCAAGCGATTCAAGTTGAATTACCTGGTCGCAGTAAATCGTTTTTAGAAGCGGAAGTGCGTCCACAAGTATCAGGTATTATTACTGAGCGTGGGTTTATCGAAGGTAAAGAAGTGACTAAAGGCCAGTCTCTTTATCAAATCGATTCGGCTACCTATAAAGCCGCTTTAGTCAGCGCAGAAGCCGATTTAGCACGTGCTAATGCAGCCTTAGAATCAGCGAAAGCCAAAGCTGCACGTTACCAAACGTTAGTGAAAACCAATGCGGTTAGCGTACAGGATTTTGATGAAGCGAAAGCGGCTTATAAAGAAGCTTTAGCCTCTGTTACGGTTGCTGAAGCGGCAATCAATACAGCAAAAATCAACCTTGAATATACTGAAGTAAAAGCGCCAATTTCTGGCCGTATCGGTAAATCATCGGTGACGGCAGGCGCTTTAGTAACAGCGAATCAAAGCAATACATTGGCAACCATTCAACAGCTTGATCCAATCAATGTTGATATTGCTCAGTCTAGCGCCCAACTATTACGTCTTAAAAGTAAGTTGAAAGCTGGCAAGCTACTAAAAAGTGATAATGCGGCGGTGACACTTATTCTAGAAGATGGCTCTACTTACGATCAGCAAGGCATTATGCAGTTTGCTGAAGTCAGCGTTGATGAAGCAACAGGTTCTGTGACATTACGTGCTGAGTTCCCTAATCCTGACGGTGTATTATTACCTGGCATGTACGTTCGTGCCCGTTTAGATACAGGTAAAGATCCTCAAGCGATATTAGTGCCGCAACGTGCCATTACGCGTAACACTAAGGGGCAGGCGATGGCGATGGTGGTAAACTCTGACAACAACATCGAAGTACGCATTGTTACCACGGCTGAAGTGATTGATAACAACTGGCGCATCATTGATGGACTTTCTCCTGGTGACAAGTTAGTCGTAGAAGGTTTACAAAAAATTCGTCCTGGCGCTAAAGTTGCTCCACAGGTATTAACTGAAGAAACTCCACAAAAATAGGACAATACTATGGCTCGCTTTTTTATTGATCGCCCTATTTTTGCTTGGGTGATCTCAATTCTTATTATGCTAGCAGGGATATTGGCCATTAAAGGCCTTCCCGTTGCTCAGTACCCCAGTATTGCGCCACCAACCGTGGTGATTACTGCGTTTTATCCTGGTGCATCGGCTAAAACCATGGAAGACACCGTTACTCAGGTTATTGAGCAACGAATGACGGGTATTGACCATCTACGTTATATTTCGTCAAGCAGTGACAGTTTTGGTAATGCCACTGTGACGTTAACTTTTAACGCCGAAGCGGATCCTGATATTGCGCAAGTACAAGTGCAAAACAAACTGCAGGCGGCAATGACATTATTGCCTCAAGAAGTGCAATCGCAGGGTGTTGATGTTAACAAATCCAGTGCTGGATTTTTAATGGTTGCTGCGTTTGTATCTGAAGATGGCTCGCTAGCAAAAAACGATATTTCTGATTATGTTGCAGCAAACATTCAAGACCCAATGAGCCGTGTACCAGGTGTGGGTGAACTGCAACTATTTGGTGCGCAATATGCGATGCGCATATGGCTTGACCCTCTAAAATTGACCCAATACAACTTAACCAGTATTGATGTCATGGCGGCGATTCGTGAGCAAAATGCCCAGGTTTCAGCCGGTCAACTTGGTGGTGCTCCAGCAATGGCAGGCCAAGAACTAAATGCGACTGTGACCGCACAAAGCCGCCTACAAACGCCCGAGCAATTTAAACGTATTATCTTAAAATCTGATACGTCAGGGGCAAACGTTTATCTTGAAGATGTTGGCCGAATTGAGCTTGGCGCAGAAAGCTATGCTGTTGAATCGTTTTACAATGGTAAGCCTGCTTCTGGATTAGCCTTTAAATTAGCAACTGGCGCAAACGCGCTGGATACCGCCAAGAATATTCGTGAGCGTTTAGGTGAATTACAAGCCTATTTCCCTGATGGTTTAGAAATTTATTACCCTTACGATACAACCCCATTCGTTGAAAAATCGATTGAAGGCGTAGTACACACCTTAATTGAAGCAATCGTATTAGTGTTCTTGATTATGTATCTGTTCCTACAGAACTTCAGAGCAACACTGATCCCAACGATTGCAGTACCTGTAGTATTGCTTGGTACCTTTGCGATTTTATCAGCGACGGGCTTTTCGATTAACTCGCTAACCATGTTTGCTATGGTATTGGCGATTGGCCTGTTGGTGGATGATGCCATCGTTGTGGTAGAAAACGTTGAACGTGTGATGGCTGAAGAAGGGTTAAGCCCTCTTGAAGCGACACGTAAGTCGATGGATCAAATCACTGGCGCACTTGTCGGTATTGGTTTAACCCTTTCAGCAGTATTCGTACCTATGGCCTTTATGTCTGGCTCAACGGGTGTGATTTACCGTCAGTTCTCAATTACGATTGTGTCAGCGATGGCATTGTCAGTATTAGTTGCCTTGATTTTAACACCTGCACTGTGTGCCACTATGTTAAAGCCATTGCCTAAGGGTCATACGCATATTAATACCGGCTTCTTTGGTTGGTTTAACCGTATGTTCGATAGCATGACATCACGTTATGAAGCCAGTGTCGCTAAAATTCTAAAACGTAGTTTCCGTATGATGGGCATTTATCTTGTGTTGGTTATTGCAACCGCTTGGATTTTCATGCGCATGCCAACGGCATTCTTACCCGATGAAGACCAAGGTATTTTATTTACCCAGGCGATTTTGCCCACTAACTCAACCCAAGAAAGCACCGTTAAAGTGCTAGAAAATATCAGTGATTACTACCTTACCCAAGAAGCTGACACAGTAAAATCTGTTTTCAGTGTTGCGGGATTCAGTTTTGCTGGTATGGGCCAAAATATGGGGATGTCATTTGTTGGTTTAAAAGATTGGTCAGAGCGTGAAGCGCCAGGGCAAGACGTTAAATCGATTTCTGGCCGTGCGATGGGTTACTTTATGCAAATTAAAGAAGCCATGGTATTTGCGTTCGTTCCGCCTGCGGTAATCGAACTGGGTACCGCCAATGGCTATGATTTGTATCTTCAAGACAGAAGTGGCCAAGGCCATGATGCGTTAATTGCAGCCCGTAACCAATTGCTCGGTTTAGCAGCGCAAAACCCTAACTTAGTCGGTGTTCGCCCTAACGGTCAAGAAGATGCGCCAATGTACGAAATTCACATTGATCACGCTAAAGTAAGGGCATTAGGCATTGATATTAATAATGCCAATAGTGTACTTGCATCTGCATGGGGTGGTTCATATGTGAATGACTTTATTGACCGTGGTCGCGTGAAAAAAGTCTACGTACAAGGTGATGCGAAATACCGTATGCAACCTAGCGATTTAGACACTTGGTATGTGCGTAACTCCAAAGGCGAAATGGTACCATTCTCAGCCTTTGCAACAGGTTCATGGAACTATGGCTCGCCACAATTACAGCGCTTCAATGGTTTACCTGCGGTGAATATTCAGGGCTCGACGGTTCCTGGTTATAGTACCGGTGATGCCATGAGCGACATTGAAAAAATGGTTGAGCAGTTACCACCAGGATTTGGTATTGAGTGGAACGGTTTATCTTATGAAGAGCGTTTATCAGGCAACCAGGCTCCAGCATTGTATGCATTATCAATTCTGGTTGTATTCCTAGTACTTGCTGCACTATATGAAAGTTGGTCAGTGCCATTTGCGGTTGTGTTAGTGGTTCCGCTTGGGGTAATTGGTGCCTTACTTGCAATGAATGGCCGCGGTTTGCCTAATGACGTATTCTTCCAGGTTGGCTTATTAACCACGGTGGGGCTGGCAACCAAGAACGCCATCTTGATCGTAGAGTTCGCTAAAGACTTCTATGATAAAGGTGCAGGATTAATCGAAGCGACACTGCATGCTGTACGAGTGCGTTTACGCCCAATCTTAATGACCTCATTAGCATTTGGCTTCGGTGTTGTTCCGTTAGCGCTCAGTACCGGTGTGGGTTCAGGCAGTAAAAATGCCATTGGTACCGGTGTACTTGGCGGTATGATGAGCTCGACATTCTTAGGTATATTCCTTATTCCATTATTCTTTGTTGTGGTAGAAAGCATATTCAGCCGCAAGAAAAATAAAGCTGAAGCGGAAAAAACCTCTGATGCGCCAGCCGAAACAACACATAAGTCTGACCACTAAGACCTTGTGAGTTGAGTAAAAATTAGCCCAGCTTATGCTGGGCTTTTTTTATTGACGATGGTATTATCCCGCCCCCTTGTCGAAACCCGCTATCATTTAAATAATGATGGGGTTTAATGAACAAGCCATAATCATAATAAATCTCTGTACAGACTTTGAGTGTAAATGCACTTGAAGCCAATTAATTTGCGGGTTCCCTCACCCCGCCTAACCCAAATAAAAAGGCCACAAGATGTTAAAACTTACTCAGACGCAAACGCGTCGTGCGCTGCTATTTTTAGTCAGCTTTCATATACTGATTATTTGCGCCAGCAATTACCTGGTTCAATTACCTTTTCAAGTGTTTGGTTATCACACTACCTGGGGGGCCTTTAGCTTTCCATTTGTGTATTTAGCCACAGATCTCACGGTACGTATTTTTGGCCAACAAGCTGCTAGGCAAATTATCTTTAAAGCTATGTTGCCCGCTTTAGTTGTGTCGTATTTAGTTGGTGTATTATTCCATCAAGGACAATTTCAGCAGTTTAGTGCCTTATTAGAAATAAACACTTTTGTCTTTCGTATCGCCTTTGCTAGCTTCGTTGCCTACCTTGTAGGGCAATTAATGGATATCACTGTATTTGCCCAATTAAGACAGGCACGAGCATGGTGGATTGCGCCTGCAGCTTCAACCTTGATAGGTAACTTTGTCGATACATTGGTGTTTTTCAGTGTGGCATTTTACGCTTCAACAGATGCCTTTATGGCAGTTCACTGGCCTGAAATTGCCACCATAGATTATGGTTTTAAATTAATTGTTAGCTTGGGGTTATTCTTACCGGCTTACGGAGTGTTACTGCGAGTATTACAAGATAAATTGCTCAGTACTCACCAGCACTCTGTACGAATTCTATAACACGCTATTGCCGCATTGCGGAGATAAGTAGTCATAACAAACCACCTACTTATGTGAACTAAATTAGCTCAACATTTCAGTACTACCATGGCGTGATAGTGAAAACTATCACGCTTTTTTATTCCCTAATATTGTAAAACCAGCCTACACCTGTACCTATCTAAAACACCCTTTCTCGTTAAGCACTTGAAGATACAACAGAGTTTCCGTTCAACTATAGGCTTAAATTAATCATAAACTCAACTGGACAGACCTGTTATAATAACCGGCTTTAAATGTCCCAAATACCGCTTGTGGAGAGCTTAGATGTACAATTTAGAAATTCGTGAATTTACCGATGCAACCGACACAGTTTGCCAACTCATCGCCCAATTGACGCAACAAGTCCCAGAATTAGACTGTCCACACACCCAAGCGGATATTCAACAGCGGTTAAGCGCTACACCTTGCTTAATCTTAATTGCTTATGTTGAAGGTGAGGCCGCTGGATTCAAATTAGGCTATGCCAGACACGATACTGAGTTTTATAGTTGGTTAGGTGGCGTATTACCCGATTTTCGTCAGTTAGGCTTAGCTAAATCGATGTTGGAATACCAAGAAAAGTGGGCGGCACATAAAGGTTATGCCACTCTATCTGTAAAAACTCGTAACCACTTTAATGCCATGTTGAATATGCTGGTCAGTCGTCACTATCAAATTACGGCGATAGAAGCCGATCAAAGTAATATTAGCCAGCATAAACTGCATTTACAAAAACAGCTTAATCTTATAGCAAGTCAGTAGCCGAGCAGACTTTGAATGATGGTAATGTAAAGCCTAAATAACTTTTTTAATAATGCTTGCAAACGATAATGAGAATGATTATTATTTATGTGCGTTCCAAAGCTCAGTTTACATTTTAAAGCTTCATCACCTTTATTATTCCGCTGAGTTCGCAAGCACGACATTGCTCACACACTCTTTGTGGCCGGATTAATCATCCGGCTTTTTTTTACCAAAAATCCCATGATAGCTCTGAGTCAAAGATGAATAATCGCCAACGATAAATCTCACATTTGAGTCGTTACCTCAAACTGGGCATTTTTAGTTGGTAATAAGGCGTATTGACAACTCAACCACCAGCCTATTTTCATTCTTCCTTCATAAAAATTAACACAATATCTGGCATAAATAAGCAGCTGCTTTATCGCCACTGCCATTCCAAACTGAGGTTAACTAAAATGTAAGCCATCGTAAGGGTTATTGGTGTGTTCATCTTTGGCTTTGTAGTAAAGTCCAATAATAAACACTGTGCCTTTACCTTCAGTCGATTTCACTTCAATCGTGCCGCCAAGGCGCTTAATAATGCCGTAACTTAATGATAATCCCAAGCCTGTACCATCTTTGCGGGTGGTATAAAAAGGATCAAAAATACGGCTCAGCTGCTCAGCACTGATCCCGACGCCTTCATCTTCTACTTCAATTTTAACCCCTATGGGTTCATCGTTTTGCAGCCAGTCATGAGTTCGGATCCAGATACGCTCTCGAGTGGGCTCTTTTTTGGCTTCAATGGCGTGGGCGGCATTCACCACCAGGTTAATTAATACCTGCTGAAGCTGCGGACGATTGACCTCAACCGGGCAACTAGCGTTGAGTTCTTTAATCAGCACCACTTGTTGCTTTTGAATTGAATGACGCACCAATACTAGTACTTCTTCCACAATGGGCGTGACCTGATGCATTTCAATCGGAGCATTAAATTCGCCCGGACGACTGTACTGCAATAAACTGCGAATAATGGTGCTGATCCGCCCAACTTGCTGAATAACCAATTCAATTTCTTCTGAAACCTGTTCAGCTTGGTCACCCAGCTCGAATTTCAATAACTCCATGTTACCCAAAATCACCGCGGTAGGATTATTAATCTCATGAGCGATACCTGCTGTTAACTCTCCTAACGCGGTAAGTTTTTCATTGGTAACCAATTGCTGACGGGTTTCATTCAATAATGCCACATTGCGTTGTAGCTCTTCCGTTTTATCTTGCAGACTTTTAGTTCTTTGTTCGACTTTAACTTCAAGCTGTTCTGCCGCGGCCTGAATTTGCAAATTACGACGCTGTAATAAATCCAGCATGCTATCAAACTGTTCGGCTAAATTTGCGAGTTCGTTGTCTCGGTCTAACCCTAGCTCGCCAATGCGCACATTGCCACCAGATTGCACCGCTTTGACAACGTGATGAATTCGCTCAATCGGTTTTAACAAGCTATATGCGCCGCGATAAACCAATAGCCCCGAAATAAACAACACCAACATGAGAATACTGCCCAGTTCGATGATATTTAACAGGTAATTATTGATAAAGGGCCCTTCGGAAAATCCGGTATATACCATCCCAATACGCTTACCGTAGATATCAAGCAAGGGAGCATAGGCTGAGATATACCAGTCGTTAAATACAAATGCTCTGTCTACCCAAGGTTGGCCTCCCAGTAACACTTTTTCTCTCACTTCTTCTGAGACCAATGTGCCCAAAGCGCGATTTTGATCTGAATACTGCGAGGATGAAGCATTTATCGGTACGTTGGTACTGACTCTCACATTGTCTAAAAATACGGTTACTGTGCCGATAGACAACTCAGGTAAGGTGCCTTTGTCGTAGACCAAGTTACGAATGTAATCGACAATCGCAGTATCTCTATTGAGCAAGTTTCCGCCATCAAGATACCAAGATACCGATGAGTCTGGGTTGATAATTGGCAATACACTGCGGCTAATTAACCCACGCTTTTCCTGATCTTTTGTGGGTTCAAGCGCCCTTTGAGTCGATTTTAAATCGATGACGGCATATTGCGCTAATTGTGGATCAATCTCTTTTAAGCGTTTGGGTGACAACACCATCATGCCTGAAGAAGGTGACTTAGTTTTTTTCCGCAACAAAGCATTTAAGTCGGTATCGCCATTAAGCTGTTCCGCGCTGACCACCCGCAAGAAGTCTAAACTAAGCTGTTGCTTAGTTTGATTAAGCACTTCGGCAATGGTTTTACGTGCCTGTTGATTGTGCTTATCTTGAAGTAGCTGTTTAAAAGCGGTTTGAAATGCCCATGAATTTGCCACATGCACCAGTTGTTGCTCTTGGCGATTTTGCACTTGCTCCAGCGTGTTTTCAGCAACGGTTAAATCAGCCTTTACCTTCATAAATAGCTGCTGGCTGGTGTAACTAATATTCCAATAAATGGTAATAAAAACTAGGCTAACAAGCGTCAGTAGAATAGGGAGCAGTGTTAAAATTAATAACCGATAACGCACTTTGGCTTGCATTTGCTGCCAGCTGATATTAAAAATTCGCTTAAAAAAAGACACAGTTACCCTTCCTCTTGCTCATCAGAAGTATGCCCTAGCCAATCTTTGTACTTTCTATCTAACGTTTTGCGAGACACTCCTAGATCTCTTGCTGCGGCAGACTTATTCCCTTCATGGGCATCGACTACTTTAGTGACATGCTCTTTTTCAACGGCTTTCAAAGTCCAATCCAGTGGATAACCGCTGTTTTCAATGGTTTCAGTCGTAGCTGATTTTTTCCAATATTCCGCCGGCGGCTTGCCCAACAAAATGCAACGCTCAATCATGTTTTTCAATTCACGAATATTACCCGGCCACTCATGTTGCTTTAATACTTGTAGGTCTTCATGACTCCAGAGCACAGGTTTAATGCCTAAATCTTTGGAGATTTGAACAGTAAAATGATGCGTTAATTCAACCACATCTTCTGGTCTAGCACGTAAAGGCGGGATCAAAATATTCAACACATTTAAGCGGTAATAGAGGTCACGACGAAAATGCCCACTTTCAACTTCTTCCACCAGCAAACGGTTAGTGGCGGCCACCACTCGCACATCAATATTGACCTCTTTTTCACTACCAACGGGCCGAATAGCACGCTGCTCTAGTACCCGTAATAATGCAGTTTGCATATTCATTGGCATTTCACCAATCTCGTCCAAAAAGATGGTGCCACCCGAGGCAAAATTAAATAATCCTTCCCGTGAGGTTTTAGCGCCAGTAAATGAACCGGCAATATGACCAAACAATTCACTGGCTAATAACTCTGGTGCAATGGCACCACAATTTACCGGAACAAACGGGCCAGTTCGCCCACTTAATTGATGTAACTGCCGAGCGACAAGCTCTTTACCAGTACCAGACTCTCCCTCAATCAATACCACTGCATTGGTAGGCGCCACACGCTCAATAACTTGTTTCACTTCATTAATAGCGTCACTACTGCCAATGATCGTTGACGATTGACCATGGGAAAGCTCACGTTTTAACATAAAGTTTTCACGTTTAAGTAAGCGTTTTTCAATACAGCGATCAACCGCAGTCATCATCTGCTCAAGATGAAATGGCTTCATAATAAAATCAGATGCTCCCGCCCGTAAGGCCTTAATGGCAACATCCATATCAGCATAGCCCGTCATAAAAATAATATCGGATTGACGGTCGGTGTCATCTAACGCTTCATGCCACTCAATGCCTGAACGATCGGGTAAACGAATATCAACAATTAATACATCAAAATGTCCCTGACTGCGAAGTAGTTCGGCTTCGGCAATTGTTGATGCTGTCTCCACAAAAGCGAATTTTTTTAGCATCGCTTTGGATAAAAAACTACGCATACCGGGTTCATCATCAACAATTAACACTGACATGCTGGTATTCACACTGGTAGACATACTCATTACCGCTCCGGTTGGACATTTTGACTCAATTTGAACTCACTTTAGCACCTTATGATACAAGTTAGGTCAGTATGAACCACTGAAAAGTGACCTTGGGACAATTTGTCTTATGTGTTTTTCATCACCGTGGGATCTGCTTCACAAATTAAGCTTTTGGCGTGAACTGAATTTGCACTTAAAGCAGTTGGCATTTAACTTGCTAGCCATTGGGCTACATTAGCTGTTATTTACCTTAGGGTTAATGTTCTTTGCATTAAATAATGCCATATCACCACTGTATAAAAGGATAGATTCATGTTTAAAAAAATCGCCTGTATTACTGCCTCATTTAGCATAATGAGTAGCTTGGCTTTTAGCCCGTTTTTACAAGCTCATGAGCACGAAGCGCATAGTGTTATCAAACTAGCCACCACCACCAGCACTGAAAACTCAGGTTTATTAAGCGCATTGTTACCTACGTTTGAAAAAAAATCGGGTTATTCGGTACAAGTTATTGCGACCGGAACAGGGCAAGCCATTAAACTTGCAAGCCAGGGTGATGTTGATATTGTTATGACACATGCTCCAGTGGCTGAAGCTAAGTTTGTTGCAGATGGGTATGGCGTACAACCACGTGGTTTAATGGAAAATGATTTTGTGGTACTTGGACCTAAAAATGATCCTGCAGGTGCCCATGATGCTAAAAGTGTGCTTGAAGCGTTTGAGCGTATTGCAGCAAAACCCAGCGCCTTTATCTCACGGGGTGATAACTCTGGCACTCACATGAAAGAGTTAGAGATATGGCAGCAAGCTAACGTAAAAACCGATTTTGCAGGTTATACTTCAGTAGGCCAAGGTATGGGTAAAACCTTATTAATGGCTAACGAGTTACAAGCTTACACGTTAACAGACCGTGGTACTTTTGTGGCTTTTAAGGCTAAACTGGATTTAACCATTAGTTTTGAAGGTGGCAAAGAGTTAGCGAATCCTTATCAAGTGATGCTAATCAACCCGACAAAATACCCAGAGCTAAATCATCAAGGTGCACAAGCATTAAGTGACTGGTTAATCAGTCCGGAAGCACAAAAAATGATTAATGAATTCACAGTGCAAGGAGAGCAATTGTTTAAGGCAACTTATCAAAAATGAGTGAAGGCTGGTTAGCCCTTTTGCAGCAAGCATTTCGCTTGCTGCTATCTTTTGACCCCGATGTATGGTCAATTATTAATGTGTCCTTTTCCGTCTCGTTTGCGGCACTTTTTATCACCTTAATTCCTTCTATAATGCTGGGATTTTTTCTCGCATTTACGCATTTTCCTGGCCGCTGGATTGTGACTAATTTAATTCAAACCTTACAATCCATTCCCACTGTTGTGATTGGTTTGTTGGTGTATTTATTACTGACGCGCAACGGTGCCATGGGTGACTTAAAATGGTTATTTAGCCAAAACGGCATGATATTTGGGCAAATGTTAATTTGCGCGCCAGTGTTAGTGGCCTTATCACAAGCAGCATTTGCCAGTGTGGATCGCCGCGCATGGGAAACATCACGCACCTTAGGCGCCAATTGGCTAATGGCGATTTGGACCGTGTGTCGTGAGTTACGGGTAGCCCTATTACTTGCCATTGTTGCCGCTTTCAGCCGTATTTTAACCGAAGTGGGTTGTTCTATGATGGTCGGTGGGAATATCATGAATGTCACCCGCAATATTCCTACCGCGATTGCATTAGAAACCAGCAAAGGCGATTTTGCCCAAGCCATTGCCTTGGGGTTAGTATTGTTGATTTTGGCATTAGTGCTTAATTTCGCACTAGGTTCATTACGGGGTAAAGCCCTGCCTAGGAGCCATTAATGATCCAATCGACATCTTTACCGCCACAGATTAAAGCAGCTGTCGAAGCTACTGATTTATTAATGCAATTTGACGCTCGCAGGTTATTCAGTGCTCACAAACTGCGTTTTGTAGAAGGCGATGTGATTTATTTGCAAGGCGATAATGGATCGGGTAAATCGACGCTGATGAAAATATTGGCTGGATTACTCAAGCCCTCACAAGGTTATGTATTCAGCCAAGGTTTTAGTCGGCCAGCATGGTGGCAGTCTGATTCATTACTGGGTAAAGCCGTCTATTTACATCAACACCCTTATTTGTTTGATGGCACGGTAAAATACAACCTTACCTATGGATTACCCGTAAGAAAAATCCGCACTAAGGCACTGCAACAACGTCTTGAACAAGCCATCAATATGGCACAATTATCAGATTTACTTCAACATTCAGCCAGTGATTTATCTGGCGGTGAACGCCAACGTCTTGCCATTGCAAGAGCCTGGATTTGTCAGCCTAAGTTGCTGATGTTGGATGAGCCGATTTCAAATATGGACAAACATTCGCAGCGACTGGTACTGGCGATGATCAATCAATTGAAAATTGAAGGCACAGGTTTACTGATCAGTAGCCATCAAACCTGTGGGTTAACGGCATTATGTCAACAACATTGGCATATCAAAGATCAAGTCATCCATACCAGTCAACATGTACCTAATTTAGACACTCAACAAGATAATTCAGTAATGGGATCTCACTATGTCATCGCCAAATGAACACTCACCAACAATTGAAGCCGTCATTCTTGCGGGCGGTATGGCAAGACGCATGGGCGGTGATGATAAAGGCTTAGTAGAGCTTAATAACCAACCCATGATAAGCCATACTATTGACCGTTTAGCGCCGCAAGTGCAGCGCATCATGATCAACGCTAATCGAAATCAACAGCGTTATAGCGAGTTTGGTTATGAGGTGATGAGTGATATGGATTCTGGTTACTTAGGTCCTCTTGCTGGCATGATCACTGCCATGGGTCACACTCAGGCGGATCTGTTACTGGTAGTGCCTTGTGACTGCCCACTTCTGCCCCATGACTTAGCCTGTAGAATGCTGGCTACTATGCAACAAACGGATGCCGAACTTGTGGTGGCTAGCGACGGTAAACGCGAGCAACCTGTGGTGTTATTACTCAAACCCAATTTACGGGATTCCATGAAAGCCTTTTTAGATGCGGGCGAACGTAAAATCGATTTTTGGTATGCTAAACATCACTATGAAGTGACCAGTTTTGCCGATCAACCCAGCGCATTTATTAACGTCAATACACCAGAACAAAAACAACAACTAGCCGAGCAAATAGCGCAGTAACTAAAATAGAGGTAATTATGTCTTGTGTGTTTAACAATCCACTGTCGATCCCCGTTCTTGGCTTTTGTGCATACAGTGGCACAGGCAAAACCACATTATTAAAGCAACTGATCCCTGAGCTAAATCGTCGCGGTCTGCGCCTAGCAGTGATCAAACATGCTCATCATAATTTTGATGTTGATATACCCGGTAAAGATAGCTATGAAATGCGTAAAGCTGGCGCCAAACAAATGTTGGTGGCATCGCACGTTCGCTGGGCATTGATGACTGAGGAAGCGTTAGATTCTGATCCCAGCTTACCGCATTTGCTAAAGCAGATTGAAGCCGACAAAGTCGACATAGTGTTAGTGGAAGGTTTCAAAAAGTTAGCATTACCTAAAATTGAACTTCATCGAGCCTCACACGGTAAACCTTTTATTCATACCCATGATGACAACATTGTCGCTATAGCCTGTTGCGATGAAACCCAAACACCGAGAGAACTTACTCGATTAGACCTCAATAATGTCGGTCAAATTGCCGATTTCGTGGTGCAATATCAACAAAACTGGCAAGCACCTGAGGTGATATTGCCGATTGATTTAGCATCAGCAGAAACACCACATAATGTTCAGCAAGGTCTTTCTGTTGCTGAGGGTATCAAACATATTCTCAGTCAAGTATCCCCCATCAATGATCACGAAATGGTGGACTTAGATCTATTAGATAATCGCGTACTGGCCAGTGATTGTATTTCACCAGTTAACGTTCCACAGTACACCAACTCAGCAATGGACGGTTACGGTTTTGCGTATAGTGATGTAGCCAGCGCTGCGCCATTACAGGTTGTTGCTGAGGTACTCGCAGGCCACGGATATGACAACGTCGTACAACCGGGCCAAGCCGTGAGTATTATGACTGGTGCTCCTGTACCACAAGGCGTCGATACCATTCAGCCCCGAGAGCTATGCGAAATCCAAGACAACCAGGTTAAATTATTAGACGCGGCCAGCATTAAAATAGGCCAACATGTGCGTTTAGCTGGCGAAGATATAGCTTTAAATGCTGTCGCACTTAGTAAAGGCACTCGTTTGGCTGCGGCAGAGTTAGGCTTGTTAGCCTCATTAGGCTGTTTTCAAGCTAACGTCGTAAAAGCACCAACGGTTGCGGTATTCTCTACTGGTGATGAAGTCAGCCAACCTGGTGAGCCTTTAAAACCTAACTGTATTTACGATTCAAACCGCTACACCATCAAAGCCATGGCACGTAAATTGGGTTGTAACATTATCGACTTAGGCATTATTGAAGATAATGAAACCGCATTAACTGCTGCGTTGCTTAAAGCATCTGAGCAAGCCGACATTATCATTAGCTCCGGTGGAGTATCTGTTGGTAACGCCGATTACATCAAAACAGTGTTAGCTAAGATTGGCGAAATTAACTTTTGGCGAATCAATATGCGACCAGGGCGACCACTGGCTGTGGGTAAGATAAATAACAGCCTATTTTTTGGATTACCCGGAAATCCTGTCGCAGTTATGGTGTCATTTTTACAGTTTGTGCAACCTGCTTTGCGTAAGCTTGCTGGCGAGCAAACATGGCAACCTCAGTATATTCCTGCAATTGCTGATGAGTTTTTGCGCAGCAAAACCGGTCGCACTGAGTTTTTACGGGGTATTTACCATATTGCTGGCGATGGCCAAGTGCATGTGAGTTCAACTGGGGCGCAAGGCTCTGGCATGCTGAGTTCAATGGTAACGGGAAATTGCCTTATCGTAATTGGTGAAAAGGATGATCATATCGCTCAAGGCCAGCGTGTCTTTATTCAACCATTCGCCGCTGTGCTTTAACATGATTTAAGCATTCGCGAGAATGCTTAATTTGCATCAATACCGCCAAACGGATAGGCAAACGTAGTAGGTAAAGTAGGTAACATATGAGCCAAATTGTAGATGGGTTTAATCGACAGGTAGAATATCTGCGATTATCGGTAACCGATCGCTGTGATTTTCGCTGTGTATATTGCATGAGTGAAGACCCTGAGTTTTTGCCTCGCGAGCAAGTGTTATCTTTAGAAGAGCTTTCATGGGTAGCACAAGCGTTTACAGAACTTGGCGTAAAAAAAATCCGCTTAACGGGTGGTGAGCCGTTAGTGCGCACCGATTGCGACCAGTTGGTGAAATTATTGGGTAAATTACCCGGCTTAGAAGACTTGTCGATGACCACCAATGGCTCACGCTTGTCAAAACTCGCAAAACCGCTATATGACAATGGCTTATCTCGGTTAAATATCAGCTTAGACACCCTGAACCCGACGTTATTTACCCAACTAACACGTAATGGCAAATTAGCGCGAGTGATTGCCGGTATCGATGCCGCTATTGCTGCGGGCTTTAGCAAAATAAAAATCAATGCGGTTATCTTGCGTGGTCAAAATGATCATGAAGTCATTGATTTAGTCAACTTCTGCAGACAACGTAACTTAGATATCGCTTTTATCGAAGAGATGCCTCTGGGTGTGATGGATGAACGTAAACGTAGTAGGCATTGCTCAAGTGCTGAAGTGCGCCAATTAATCGAGCAACATTATGCTTTAGTGCCCTCAAGCAAACGAACTGGCGGACCGGCAAAATATTTTAAAATGGCTGACAGTAACATTCATATTGGCTTTATTTCGCCGCACAGTAATAACTTTTGCCATGAGTGTAATCGTGTCAGGGTAACGGTAGAAGGACGCTTACTATTATGCTTAGGCAATGAAAACTCGATTGATTTAAAAGCCATAGTCAGAGCGTTTCCCGCCGATATTGAACGCTTAAAAGCCGCCATTTTATCGGGTATCAAATTTAAACCTCAATCGCATCATTTTGATCAGGAAGGCGTGCAAATTCTACGATTCATGAATGCAACTGGGGGGTAATTCGTATTTTGGGTGATAGATGATAAACTTGAAGTATCATCAATCACCTAGTTGAGTTTATGGCTTTATCACGCAAAAAATGGAATACGATTATTATTCTTGCCAGCGCAATGATGATTGCAGTATTAACCTTTATAGATAGCAAAACCACGCAACTGCCTGCGGATGCTATGCCACTATTTGATAGCGAATTACCATTAAAACAATTGCAAATTAATGCCCAATCTTTTGTCAATAATCAAGGGCTGTGGCAATGTTCAGATAACGTGCTTAATTGTAAGCAATGGGTTGCGGCCTGGAAAAGCATCGCCATTTCAGCGTTGGAAACAGAGCCTGTACATACCTCTTCAGCAATAAAAATCATCTTATCCATAGAAAACATCGATGATGCCCAAGTATGGTTATTGTTTGCAGAAGAAGGCTTGTTGCAATCACCCAGCTTTAATTGGTATCAAATCCCCCCGAGTTTACGTACTGATCTATTGCCAATCGTTAACGTACAATCTTAGGGTTGCGATTTAAAGCACCAAACATCAGCCGCCGAAGAAAAGCAATCAACCCTAAAGTGGAACAATAAACCATGCCTGAATTGCCAGAAGTTGAAGTCACCCGCCAAGGCGTTGCCCCCTATCTTGTTGATCAAACCGTTGAACAACTGATAGTTCGTAATGCATCACTGCGTTGGCCAGTGCCCGATGTTGCGCAAAATATTGTTGGGCAAACTATCAAAAGCGTCCGCCGCCGAGCCAAGTATTTACTAATAGATACGGATGCAGGCATCACTATCGTGCATTTAGGCATGTCGGGCAGTTTACGTATTTTGCCGCGTGGCACTCCTGCTGAGAAGCATGATCACATTGATTTAGTGCTGCAAAATGGTCGTATTCTTCGTTATAACGACCCACGTCGTTTCGGCGCTTGGTTGTGGTATGAACTGCCTGAAGAGGCCCATCCATTATTATCAAAATTGGGGCCAGAACCTCTTACCGACGCCTTTAACCCTAATCAGTTACAGGCTGCGTTAGTGGGTAAGCAAAAAGCTATAAAGCTCTGTTTGATGGATAATCATATCGTGGTGGGAGTGGGTAACATTTACGCTAATGAAGCGCTATTTGCTGCGAATATCCATCCTCAAGCGGCGGCTGGTAGCATTGATATAGCAAGGTTAACTGTGTTGGTCACTGAAGTAAAAACCATTTTAGCGAATGCCATTACTCAAGGTGGCACTACCCTTAAAGATTTTACTAATGCTGATGGTAAACCTGGTTATTTTGCCCAAAAACTGCATGTATATGGTCGTGGCGGTGAGACCTGTACTACCTGCGGCAACTTATTATCTGAGATAAAATTAGGTCAGCGGACAACTGTTTTTTGCGGACTGTGTCAGGCTAGATAAATCATCGTCGGCATAATAAACAAATATAAAAGGGAGCCGAAGCTCCCTTTTATAACGCCCTAGGGCTTAGCTGTTTCAGCCTTAAAAACGATATTCATAATTACCAAATACCGAGCCATCGGTTTTATTATCTTCAATTTCAAACTTCGAATTAGACACTGTGCCACCGAAGGTCACCATGCCAGACAACATCGGCATACGGTAAGAGACTTCAAGCATCAATAGATCTTCTTTGGGTGGTTGTGGTGCCCACTCACCGCCTAGGTTTATACCGTCTTTATTTAACTGTGCGTAACGTAAAATAGAGGTCAAGCCATGACTGTCCTTAAACTGGCCGACTAACCCTAAAGCATACACTTTGGCATCGCTGTCATAGGTGCTGCCTAACGCCCTGCCATAATAACGCGAGCCACTTTGATAAGTGCTGTGTTCGTAAAAACAATTAAATACGTTTTGATCTGTGCCACACGCCACCATGGTGTCGGAATATTCAAAAAACAATTTGTATTGTTGACTGTCAAAAGCAAAGCGGGTATCTGCCCCCATCATCATGCCGCAGTCTACAATCTGCCAAGGTTTACCTTTCGAATCCTCACAGGTACGCTCAAGATATAATCCCACGGGCACATCATAAATTGTTTCGCTAAAACGCATGTCAAAGCCAGCCATTTGATTGCCATAGTTACTACAACCAAAGCCATTTTCTTCGCGACAATCACGTTGGCCAGTAATGGACTTCCAGGCACTCTCAAAATCACATTCTTGCCCTTCACCACAAAATTGTACCGTCCATGATAGCCCCATTTCTATCTGCTTTAACGGCTTGATAGAACTGCGCAAATTCCACAGCAAAGCATGTGGTGCATAACGTTCTTTTTCAAACATACTTACACCACCGGTTAAGGTCCAAGTTCCCAACCAAGATAGCCATGGTGTTTCAAATGCTTGAGCATTATTACGGCTAAACATTAACGATGGCATTGGACGAGCATTGTTTGACTTATGCAATGACGAATCAAATCCCGGTCCCCACCATTGACTCAAAGTGCCTGCAGTTATGCTCCAATTTCCCAAGATCATTGACAAATATGAGTCATCTAAACGCACGTCTTTATCATCTGATGGATCATAATTTGCAGAAGCACTCACCTTATAAGCAAAACGTTCACCCATATATTCATGGCTACCGACTAACTCACCTTTTTCACGATAGTCAGAACCAAAATGTTGAAAACGAGCAGGATCGGTTGCCACTGTGGCTTTTAGCTTGGTATTGCCACGGTTATTCATGGCATTTTGATAATAAAAATTCACTCGCGCAAACGCATCAACAAGATCGGCAGACATGAGTGATGGTTCAGCTTTATTTAAATCAACACCAATGCCGGACCACATTAGTGGATACGTGTTAACTGGCACAGTGATCACGCCGGCATCTGCCAACGCTTGAATGTCGGCTCTTAAATAAATATCTGACGTATCCACCCAGGGAGCGGCTTGTGCTTGCTCACTTTGGGTAACAGCTAACATTGACAATGCAATGGCCAATAACGAGGGTTTAAATCCATTTAACATAACTTTATTTACCTTGTTGCTGCGCTTTTATTTGCGCAATTTTAACCGCAAGTGCTGTTGCCACCTGTGGATGTACAAATTGAGACACATCGCCCCCATGCAACGCCACCTCTTTGACAAGCGTTGAAGAAATAAAAGAATTTTCTTCCGCAGGGGTTAAAAAGACGCTTTCTAAATTGGGGCTTAGACGACGATTCATATTGGCTAGTTGAAATTCATACTCAAAGTCAGACACTGCTCTTAACCCACGCACTAACACACTCGCCTTTTGCTCCTTGGCAAAATCCACTAATAACCCCGTAAACCCCACCACTTCAACATTATCTAAATGCGCGGTGACCAAATTGACTTGTTCAACCCGCTCTTCAAGGGTGAATCGGGGTTGTTTAGAAGGATTAGATGCTATGCCAATAATGACATGTTTGAACAAACGAGCTGCGCGCTCAATTAAATCAGCATGTCCATTAGTGACAGGATCAAACGTTCCTGGGTAAATCGCTCTTCTGTGCATAGATCCTCAGCTATAAGGCAATAGAGGTGAAAGTAAATCGACAATAGCACCTGCCATTTTTAATATGCATAACATAGCATATTTTCAATAATGATTAACGTATAAGTTAACCGCCAAAACAGCTATCACCTACTGTGTCGCATCCCAGTATTTACACAACATTTAAGCTACCTTTTTGTGAAACTTATTCGTTTTTGAACACAAACAAGGTATCTGACAACAGCCTATTAACGCTAAACGGTGAAAAAATTGCCAAATTATTAAAATAAATTACTCTGCAAACAGTATCCAAAAACGAGCCAATTTCAAAATGAAAACAACCTTAATTATAACAACTTATAATTGGCCTGCTGCATTAAAAACCGTGTTACTAAGCATATTAACCCAACAGCACTTGCCCGATGAAATTATCATTGCCGATGATGGCTCTAATGAAGAAACCGCCATATTAATTGCCTTATTACGCCCTCAATTTACTATGCCAATCATTCATAGTTGGCAAGAAGATAATGGCTTTAGATTATCACGCAGCCGAAACAAGGCGATTGCCTTAGCCAGTCATGACTATATTATTTTAATTGATGGTGACATGGTACTGGATAAACACTTTATCGCAGATCATCTCGAGGTTGCTCAACCTGGTTATTTCGTCACAGGTAAAAGGATTAAGCTAGGTCACCCTCTTAGCGAGCAACTTTTACAAGCTGGTAAACCAGCATCAAAACCACTGTCATTTTTTAGCTTAGGCATAACGCGAGGCAGAGAACTCGCCATTCGATGTTTATGGTTACATAAAAAACTCAGCATGAAATCGCCTTATTCAGTCACAGGCATTCATGCGTGCAACATGGCTTTTTGGCGTCAAGATGCCATTGATATTAATGGCTTTAATGCCGAATTTGAAGGTTGGGGCCCAGAAGATCAAGAGTTTGCCCAACGTCTCATTAATTTAGGCCGACGACGTAAAACGGTGAAGTTTTATGCTGTAGCCTATCATTTAGCTCATCAAGAGAACTGCCGAAAAAACCTTAGTCGAAATGAAAAACTACTCAAACAAATTCAGATGAGTAAAAGTATTCACTGCGCATTAGGTCTCAATGAGTTCGCACAAAAATAAGTGGGTTTGAGGTTATTTAAGGGATCAGTTTTAGATATTGAGTAGCACTGTATTCAATCTCAATTTTTTTGAATATGTCTGTGTCACCAATAGGAGGGTAGCCACTCATGCCAGTTCCATTTTATCCGCTAAAGCAGCAGGCTCACGCCTAGGTACTAAAAACTACGCGAATGCTTGGGTGAGTATTTCATTAGGGCCAAATGGGCAATCGGTACTGACCACAGGTGTATTACAGATCAAACTTTCCATGATGACGTTTCCAAAGCCTTCATAATCTGAGCTTAATACTAATAAACGCGCATTTTTAATCCACGTAAATGGATTCTCTTGAAACCCAGGGCAAATGACTCTATCTGCTACGCCGTATTTTTTAGCTAACGCCAACGCTTTTCGAGGCTTATTACATAACAAAACTAAGGGTAATTTAGTTTGCATCTTAGCAAATGCACTTAACAGCACATCGTGCCGCTTTTGCTTTGCCACCCGACCAACATGAATAATGTAATCCCCTTTGGGGATATCAAGATTTGGTAACTCAGCACTATGACGAATAGCATCAATATCAAACGGATTGTATATGGTTTGAATAGATGCTGCTTGAATACGCTTTCGCTGAATAATATCGTCTTCAATGCCTTTTGATACAGTAATTAACTGCTGGTGATTTAATGCTTTTTTTGCCCGCCACATTGCCCAATATGCCAAAGGGCCGAGTTTCAACTCACGCTTAAGTTCTTCTTCAATGGCATTGTGAATCACACAATACAGCGGCTTAACCTGAGCTTTAGTGAATAATAAATTCGTTCGGTCTAGGTTTGAAAAAAACACATCAAACGACCCTAACAGGCTCGATAAACTGGTTACCCATTGTTTAACCTTTTTTACCGCAAGATGTTGTGTCAACAGACCATCAATATGACGTTGACCTTTATCAAAACAAAAGTGCACAGGAATATCTGCGGGTAAGACGTAATCACAATGAGGACTTAACACTAAAATATGTGGTTCATGCCCTAGGCGTTTGAATTCACGGGCAAGGGTGAGTACAATTTTTTCTGCGCCACCACCAGCCAAACTATCAATGGCCAGTGCAATTCTTTTAGACATTATTCACTGTCTCGCCTAATAAACGAGTGATCTCAGCCATGCAAATGTCTAACCCCTCAGCATCACCCTGCTTGAGCATTTCATCAATCAATTTCTGTCGGATATCGGCATCTACTAATAAGTTTGCTGTGTGAGTCATATCTTTGGGATTGATATCGCAACCCAGCACTAATTGATGCTGGACACACTGCTTAATTCGACTGGGTTGATCCTTTGATACCGCAACCGCAAGCGTGGGAATATGCAAAGCAATCGCCTGTAATAGCGTATCTCCACCACTGAGCACAGCGGCCTGGGCCTGACTCAGTAAACTGATGAAATCGATGCTCGTTAATGCAGGAATAGCAATCACGCCTTCGATTTCAGGTAACGCCTTAGGGTAGTTAGGCCCATAGACCATTAAACTTGGTATGCCGGTTAGCTTAAATACATTGGCAGCGGTTTGAGCAAAAATATCAGCGGCAAGCTCTGCCCCCACTTTATGACCTCCCGACCCAGAGCTATACACTAAATATTGTCCAGGCTTAATGCCATACAATGCTTGTAATTGCTGCAAGCGTTGTCGGTCTGGCTTGGCAAAAATAGAGCCGGTAAAAATGGGTAATGGTCGTTTGATAAGGTTGAGTTTAAATTTATCGAATGCGGTAATGTCACCAATAACAAATTCTGGTTGCACGACCCAGTGACTATGGGTCACTAAAGCTCGCTCAATTTTCATTCCGCGAGCACGCTTGCGTCTATGCTGGCTTACAAAAACCACTTTAGCACCGCATTTATATGCATGCTTTAATTGTGCTTTTCTTCCGGCTGCATCAAAAACAACTAAATCGGGCTTTAGACGAGTGACAAGTTGATTAACTTCTTTAATACGCTTTGTCGGTGTGTCATTGACTAAATGAGCAGGATAAGGGCAGGCGTTGGCATACGGCGCAAAGCTGTTTAGTACAAATTCGATATGGGCATCAGGCCAGCGCGCAACAATCGCATCAGCCACGATTTTAGAGCGCATGTATTCCCCAATTCCTTCTTCTGAAGAAACAGGCACAAACAAGATAACAGGCGCTTTTGGCATTAAGCTTTTCCCATTGCTACATAAAGTCGGCAATATTAATTTTCCATAATTGGCATAACTCGATACTCATCCATAAAGCGAGTATTAATGCACTTAGATAAACGGCGAACGAAGAGGCTATTTATACCATTTATATGCTTAAGATGAAATGCGATCGAACACTTGAATAACGCTATCTAGCGCGATCATCTGCATTAAATGTTCCCCTTTTGCTCGTTTCCCCCAAGGAGTGTCACCCTGCACTTGCGTGGCTATCGCTTGCGGATAAACATTTACCGTGTTTTCACGATAAAAATAAGGGCCGGTTCTGCCGGGATTGGAATGCGCATACAAGCCAATCACTGCAGTACTCTGAGTAACAGCCATATGCAAGGGGCCGGTATCTGGAGCCATGACAATTTTCGCGCGTTTTAATACCGCAAGTAACTGGGTTAAGGTAGTTTTACCAATGAGATTATCAATATCACATTGAGCATGTTCAATAATATTTGCCGCTAAATTGCGTTCTAGCTCACTCGGCCCGCCACACAGCATCACCCTGTACCCTTTTAGCACGGCATGATCCGCGACTGCCGCATAACGTTCAGGTAACCAATTACGCTCAGCTTTACTGGCTGCTGGACAGATAACTAACACATTTTCATTATCAGCAATCAATGATTGAGCATAATCTTGGTCAGCTTGTGGCACCGGAATATGCCAACGTGGGGCGATATCTTTCACGCCAATGCTTTTGGCGAATCCCATAAAACCATCTAAAACGTGCGGAGTGTCCTGAGGTGCAATAGCGTGATTTGTTACTAACCACTGACCTTCCTTGGCGCGCTTTTTATCAAAACCAATGCGTACTTTAGCCTTAATCATTAATGATGCTATTGTTGCCCTTAATGCCACCTGCATATGCAATAGCACATCAAACTGTTGTCCTGCCAATGTGTTACGCAAAGCCACATAACTTCGCCAACCTTTTGATTTATCAAAAATAACAAAATTGACCCCTGGCAGATGCTTTAACAACTGGTATTCAACTTTACCTATTACCCAGGTAATAGGTAACTGAGGGTATTCACGCTGAATAGCCTGAACCATCGCCACGGCATGGCAGACATCCCCAATGGCAGATAACCTTAAAAGGCACAATGATTTCATGTTCTTAGGGTCAAACGTCATGAGTATCCAACATTAGGTTAAGTCAGCAAGGTTGCCAGTGAATGCAAGTCTGTGATCTTAATGTATAATGTCTTTTTGATCTAGCAGGGTTATCAAGTATTCATGCAGGTAAAATCTATCTCCAATGGCGTCATCGCTTGGTGCCCTTCATCCGCAGAAACATTAACTGTCGATAGTTTTACGGTGGAATATTGGCAAAGTCAAAATGCCGTGGTGGGCCAATCAAAAGGACGTTATACCACTTGGTTTGTACAAACTGGTGCTGAGCATCAACACCAACAATGGGTTTTACGACATTATTGGCGTGGCGGACTGATGGAGAAGTTTAGCCGTGATGCTTACCTATACACAGGATTAAGCCGAACGCGCGCATACGCTGAGTTGGCATTATTAGCCCAGCTTTATCAGGAAGGATTTGCCGTACCTAATCCGATTGCTGCAAAAATTGAACGCTTTGGTTTATGGTATCGAGCCGATATTATTATTGAACGCGTTGACGGCGCCAAAGATCTAGTGGCTCATTTAGCACACCAAGCTATGGAGAGCCAGCTATGGAAGAAGTTAGGCGAGACTATCGCTAAATTTCACCTGAGAGGCGTATACCATGCGGATCTCAACGCGAAAAACATTTTAATTTCTGCTGAGCAATTTTATTTGATTGATTTTGACCGCGGTGAAATCAAATCGCCGCAGTCCAAGTGGCAACAGGCGAATTTACAAAGATTGCTGCGCTCATTTAATAAAGAACAAACAAAGCTATCCGCTTTACAATTCAATCGTCAAAATTGGCAGCAATTGCTAGATGGGTATCAAACACTCAACCCGATTGACCTGTAAATATGGCTATCCCTTTAACTGCTGCGCAATAAGTTGGAACTGCTTATCTAACGCGCCGCGGTTCTGTTCTACGACATTCGTCGCAGCTTGTGCCGCTTGTTGGTAAGCCTGCTTATCGGCAAAGTAATGCAGTAACGTGGTTGCTAGCGCATCTTGATTGGCAACCACTTTTAGCCCGCCCGCCTGTTCAAGCAATGCGGTAATTTCAGCAAAATCCCAGTGATTTGGGCCTACTGTTACCGTTAGCCCCATGGCTGCAGGTTCCAATGGATTATGGCCGCCGTTATCAATTAAAGTGCCACCCACAAACGCTTGATCTGCCGCACCATACAGCATCACGAGTTCGCCCATAGTATCGCCCAATAATACCTGGGTTTGCTCATTCACCTCGTCATTCATGCTGCGTCGCGCTAACTGCAATCCCGATTGAGTAACGGTTATAGCCGCCAAGTTAAACTGCTCAGGATGGCGCGGAGCCATAATCAATAATGCATTAGAGTATTGCGCTAAAATTTGTTTATGCACATTCAGCATTGCATCGAATTCGCCAGGGTGCACACTGCCCGCCACCCAGACAGGCGCATCTGTGCGCTGCCATTGTTGTCTTAGTGATGTCGCCTGCTGCTGTTTTAGTACATCAATGCTCAAATCAAACTTTACACTGCCACAAACCTGTATTTTATCAACTGCGATACCCAACGCGGCAAATCGGTCTGCCTCAGTTTGCGTTTGCACCGCAAGCGTCGTTAATCGTTTTAGCATAGGTTTAGTTAGCCATGCTTTATCTTGGTATTTTTGCGCTGATTTTGCCGAAAGACGTGCATTGGCCAGCACCAATTTCACCTGTTGTTTATCGGCAAAATACAATAAGTTTGGCCACAATTCGGTTTCCATGATGATAAGCATCTTAGGTTGAGTTTGACGTAAAAAACGTTTCACCGCGTAGGAAAAATCTAACGGTAAATAACAATGTTGTACGCTATCACCAAAGGCTTTAATCACCTCATTCGAACCTGTTGGACTGGTGGTGGTAATGGTAAATCGATAATCAGGATAAGCCACCATCAGCTTTTTAATTAAAGGCACTGCGGCTAAGGTTTCACCCATTGATACACAATGAAAGATAACATCGGTTTTAGCCCATTTGCACAATCCGAAGCGTTCATTCCAGCGGCTACGATAATCCTGGCTCTTGTAGGCGCGCACGGCAAAATACATCACAACCAATGGAAACAGCAGATATAGAAAAATGGAATACAGAATTCGAGACATTAATTGGCTACTTTTGAGATTTTCACTTGTCAGATAAACACAATGTTAACATAATCATAATTCATAGGGATATGGACGCTCGATTATCATGTCGCTGAACGCGTAAATGACTTTTGTTAAATTTGGAAACTGCATGAAAACCCGCGATAAAATTGTTTTTGCAAGCCTTGAGCTGTTTAATGAGCACGGCGAACGTGCCACCACAACCAATCATATTGCAGCCCACTTAGGTATCAGCCCGGGTAATTTGTATTATCACTTTCGCAATAAAGAAGACATCATCAATTCCATATTTAGCTTATATGAAAGTCATTTAGAATCTGGCTTTAAACCCTATGATGATGTGCCCATTACTGTCGACTTGCTGATCGGTTACTTCGATGCCATGTTTTATACTTTATGGCAGTTCCGCTTTATGTATGCCAATTTAGCCGATATTCTTAGCCGAGATGAAGCCCTTAAAAAACGCTACCTTCATGCCCAACAGCAAGTATTAAATCGTTCAAGTGATGTGTTACGTAAACTGAAAAAAGACGGTATTTTAGACGTTGAGGATGAACGCATAGTCGACTTAGCTGACACGATTAAAATGATGGTCAGTTTTTGGATCAGTTATCAACTCACTCAAACCAGCATTGGTACGGTTACCAAAGCCACTCTTTACGATGGGTTATTACGTGTAATGATGATTTTTAAAGCGTATTCAACACCTTCGTCAATTGCCACTTTTGATAGATTAGAGCAACACTATCGTGATATGGCAAGTCAAGAGCGCGCTGTTGCTGCATAAATAAATATCCCCCAACCTTTTTACGTTAACCCGCTACACTTGTATGCGGGTTGCTGGCGTTATTTTCACAATTATTTCATAATATTCATTAGATTTTCTAACTTGAAAGCCGCGATTGCCCTAATCTTGTTCATGTTGCATTTGTGACTATAAAAAACACTGTGGGACAACAAAAATACAGGTTAGAATGCCATCAACTCCAACTTCCAGTCCCCCGTGTAGACAGGTTTTACCGTACGGATTGGATTAGCATAATAACCAATATCTAGGAGAAAACAGGTGGCCTCAACCTCTTTCTACGACCGCATTAATCAACAAATCGTCGACGTCAAAGCAGACGGTTTATATAAAAGTGAACGTATTATTGCCTCTGCGCAACAAACGGCCATTGAAGTTAACCACGCTAAAGTTATCAACTTTTGCGCCAACAACTATCTTGGGTTAGCTAACCACCCAGAGTTAATCAAAGCCGCCCAAGCAGGCTTAAATAGCCATGGCTTTGGCATGGCCTCTGTGCGTTTTATCTGTGGCACTCAAGATATTCATAAGCAACTTGAAGCAAGTCTTAGCGAATTTTTAGGCATGGAAGATACGATTTTGTATTCTTCTTGTTTTGACGCCAACGCGGGGTTATTCGAAACCTTATTAGATGCTGAAGACGCTATCGTTTCTGACGCGCTAAACCATGCTTCTATTATTGATGGGGTGCGTTTATGTAAAGCTAAGCGCTTCCGTTATGCCAATAACGACATGGCCGATTTAGAAATTCAGTTACAAGCCGCTAAAGACGCGGGTGCACGCAATATTTTGATTGCCACAGATGGCGTATTCTCTATGGATGGTGTCATTGCCAATCTTAAGGGCGTATGTGATTTAGCCGATAAATACGGTGCGTTAGTGATGGTTGATGATTCACACGCAGTTGGTTTTATTGGCCAAAACGGCCGTGGTACCCACGAGTATTGCGACGTGATGGATAGAGTCGACATTATCACAGGCACATTAGGCAAAGCTTTAGGTGGCGCATCTGGTGGATTTACTGCTGCTAAAAAAGAAGTCGTTGAATGGTTACGTCAACGCTCACGCCCTTATTTATTTTCAAACTCATTAGCACCTTCAATTGTGAGCGCATCGATTCGTGTGCTTGAAATGCTTAAAACGGGCCAGGCGCTTCGTGAAGCTGTATGGGAAAACAGCCGATACTTCCGTGAAAAAATGACCGAAGCAGGGTTTACATTGGGTGGTGCTGATCACGCAATTATTCCTGTCATGCTTGGCGATGCGAAGCTTGCCAGTGATTTTGCCAACAAGTTATTAGCAGAAAACATTTACGTGATTGGTTTCTCATTCCCGGTAGTACCTAAAGGACAAGCTCGTATTCGTACGCAAATGTCAGCGGCACATACCCGTGAACAGCTCGATCATGCTATCGGTGCCTTTACCCGTATAGGTAAAGAAATGGGTATTATTTGATCTTAGATCAAGTAAACCTAAGTTCGGCAACAATAGGTTATTAAGATGAAAGCATTAAGTAAGTTAAAGCCTGAAGAAGGTATCTGGATGGTGGATGCACCAAAACCAGAAGTCGGTCACAACGATTTATTAATCAAAATTCGTAAAACAGCAATTTGTGGCACAGACGTGCATATCTACAACTGGGATGAATGGGCACAAAAAACCATCCCTGTTCCTATGATTGCCGGACATGAATATGTCGGTGAAGTCGTCGGTATGGGGCAAGAAGTGCGTGGTTTTAGCATTGGCGATCGCGTTTCTGGCGAAGGGCATATTACCTGCGGTTATTGCCGCAATTGTCGTGGCGGTCGCACCCATTTATGCCGTAACACTTCAGGCGTAGGCGTTAACCGTGATGGTGCATTCGCAGAATATCTAGTGCTGCCAGCATTCAATGCTTTTAAAATTCCAGCTGACATTCCTGATGAATTAGCCGCCATTTTTGACCCCTTCGGTAACGCAGTGCATACCGCATTATCATTTGATTTAGTGGGTGAAGATGTATTAATCACTGGCGCAGGTCCTATCGGCATTATGGCAGCAGCAGTATGTAAGCATGTGGGCGCTCGCCATGTAGTGATTACCGACGTTAACGAATACCGCTTAGATTTGGCTCGCAAAATGGGCGTGTCTCGCGCAGTCAACGTTGCCAAAGAAAATTTAAAAGATGTCATGAAAGAGTTAGGCATGACTGAAGGTTTTGATGTCGGATTAGAAATGTCAGGCGTGCCTTCTGCATTCCACGCTATGCTAGATACTATGAATCACGGCGGTAAAATTGCCATGTTAGGTATTCCTGGTGGAGATATGGCTATCGATTGGAGCAAAGTCATTTTCAAAGGGTTAATCATCAAAGGTATTTATGGCCGTGAGATGTTTGAAACCTGGTACAAAATGGCCAGCTTAATTCAGTCAGGATTAGACTTATCACCCATCATTACCCATCATTTTAATGTTGACGAGTTTCAACAAGGATTTGATGCCATGCGCTCAGGTCAATCGGGTAAAGTGATTTTAACTTGGGACTAAGCAATTCCTAAGCGAATAACCATACCAATAAGGGGTTGTATCAATACAACCCCTTATTACATAATCAGCTTAACGCTTTTACCTATTATCTCTTTCTTTAAGGTGCTACATGTCAACTTTCAAGCATTTATCCGTCAACGAACTTATCCATATGACCACAGACTCAAATGAGGTACAGATTGTTGACATCCGTGATGGCGCCTCTTTCAGCACCGCTCACATTCAAGGCTCAACCAATTTAACCAATGAAAATATCGCCCAGTTTATCGCCAGTGCCGATATGGACAAACCGTTAGTGGTTGTCTGTTACCACGGTGTCAGTAGTCAAGGTGCTGCAAACTATCTTATCGAACAGGGCTTTGATGATGTTTATAGTTTAGATGGCGGTTATTCTGCATGGAGTCTGGCTAACGCATGATAGAAATTGGCCAACTACCTAACGCTCGTGCTGCACAAGCTTTTGTGGATTACCTAACAGGATTAGGTATTGAGAGCTATATAGAGCCTCTTCCTCAAGGCGTGGCCATTATGTTAGTTGGGCCACAACATGAAGCAACCGCCCGTAGTGAGTTTGCGCAATTTGTGTTGCACCCTCACGATGAAAAATATCTACAAGCCTCATGGGATAATGGCAACACACAGACAAAATTTGATTATGGCTCAGGTACCCTAGGGCTTGTTCAGCAATTTATTACCGGTGCTGGCCCATTAACGTTAATCACCTTTTTTATCTGTGTCCTTGTGTACGCCTTAATGAATCTAGGCATGGGAAATACCCTCTTTAGCGCGTTATCTTTTGCAGGGGCCGTACCAGATAGTGATGTAGCTGAAATTTGGCGAGTATTTACGCCTTCATTAATGCACTTTTCTGCTATGCATATTATTTTTAATTTACTCTGGTGGTGGTACTTAGGCGGAAAAATAGAGACTCGTTTGGGTTCGCGGCCATTACTGTTTTTACTTTTGATGGCCGGTACATTACCCAATATTCTACAATTTTTTATTACTGGCCCTAATTTTGGTGGTCTGTCTGGCGTTGTTTATGCCGTTGTGGGCTACACTTGGCTAATGGGCGTGCGCAACCCTAATTGTGGCATTGGTTTGCCACCATCTTATATGGGCTTTATGATGGTGTGGTTAGTCCTTGGATTTACTGATTTGCTCGGAATGCCAATTGCGAATGGTGCGCACGTTGGTGGTTTACTGGTAGGTTTAGCCCAGGCGCTGTTTGATAGCCGTAAACCATCTCAAGTCTAAAAAGGCCTTTGGGGAAAACCACCTTTCGGTGGTTTTCATTTTTAGTCTTACTAACCGGGTTAGTGTTAGGTTAATCAATCATCGCAATAACCTTATTAACCAGCTTTTCAATGCCTTCATTTGCCTCTGCAATATTATTTGCCAGCATATAAGCAGGTGTGGTGACCACTTTATTGACTTCATCAACCACAATATCGACAACACTGGCACTATGATGTTTGCCACCCATTTCATTGAATATATGACCTGTTTCGCTGTCCGTGCCTATTGTGCCTTTAGCATTTGGGTAAATAAGCGGCAACATCATTGGTGCGATACACATATAACCAACAGGTTTGTTTGCTAGCGCAAATTCGCGTAAAAAGGTTTCCACAATCGGCGAAATACTACAGTCACTGCCATTGGTAGCAAAGTTTGATAAATTTTTCGCGGCCCCAAATCCCCCAGGCACAATCAAAGCATCAAACTGGGTAATGTCCAAACTGATGGCATTTAACACTTCACCACGGGCAATTCTAGCGGACTCCACTAATACGTTCCGTTTTTCATCGTGAGCCACTTCGCCTGTCAAATGATTCACCACATGCATTTGCTCAATGTTAGGCGCGAAGCATTGATATTTAACCCCTGCACGCGCTAAAGCCAGTAAGGTTAAAACGGCTTCATGCACTTCAGTACCATCAAATACCCCACAACCACTCAGTAATACTGCGATGCTTTTCATAGTCAGTTTTTCCATTAAAAAATTGATTAGAGCATTTTATAACAAATACTCAACAAAACACTTGATCTGATTAAAAAACGTGCTAACTTAGCTCATTGAAAAAATTACATCGCCAAATTTTCAGATCATTTACCCCACTAAATGAATGTATCTGATAGCGATAAAAACTTCAAAAATATCTTGACTGAACGGCTTGCCGTTAAAGGGACTAACTCAGTTAAATAAAAAAGTCCACATAATATGAGTAATTTATCAAACTTATAACTTGCTCACAAAAATTAAAATAAAAATTAAAAATCAACAAGTTACGTTTTTCAATTTTAGCCGTATTTAAAACTATCCTGTTATTTGAATAAAATGACTCACAGACTTATCCACAGGCTGTGACTATTTGTCATGGCAATTTTTTAAAACCACTAAGCCTGCGATAAGTTACTCATAACCTTCAAACATTCTCGCACCATTTCATGCTATATTCACATCCAGTATATTCTTCTCAACCCAGCAGAAACGAACTCATATTATGCCTAAAGTTGCTCATAATCCGCTTATTTTGGTCGATGGATCATCTTATCTTTACCGCGCTTACTATGCGCCTCCCCACTTAACTAACTCAAAGGGCGAAGCAACAGGAGCCGTTTACGGCGTAGTGAATATGCTGCGCAGTTTGCTTTCTCGATATGAACCTACCCACATTGCTGTAGTGTTTGATGCCAAGGGCAAAACATTTCGTAATGATATGTACAGTGAATACAAAGCCCAACGCCCACCTATGCCTGACGATTTACGCAGCCAAATTGAACCATTGCACCGTATTATTCGGGCACTAGGCTTGCCATTGATCAGTATTGAAGGTGTTGAAGCGGACGATGTAATTGGCACAATCTCTCGTCAAGCCAGTAAAGAAGGTCGGGCAACGTTAATCAGTACCGGTGATAAAGACATGGCCCAGCTAGTAGACGAGCATGTCACGCTAATCAATACCATGACAGACACCATAATGGGTCCCGAAGAAGTAAAAACCAAATTTGGAGTCGGTCCAGAATTAATTATCGACTTCTTAGCCCTCATGGGCGATAAAGCCGATAACATTCCCGGTTTACCGGGCGTTGGCGAAAAAACCGCTTTGGCAATGCTAACGGGGGTAGGTAGCGTTGAGAAATTACTTGCCGATCCCCACTCCGTTGTCGACGTTGGTTTTAGAGGCTCAAAAACGATGCCAGCTAAAATTATCGACAATGCCGAGATGCTCAAGCTGTCTTACGAACTCGCCACAATCAAAACCGATGTTGAGCTTGAACAGGATTGGCATCAACTTGATATTAAACCGCAAAACCGTGATGAATTAATTAGCTGTTATGGTGAAATGGAATTCAAGCGTTGGTTAGCTGAAATCTTAGATAACACATCTCCAGCCAGCTCTGCGACTTCAAGCATCGTCGAAACAGATGAAGAACCGATCAAGAATGAAGTGATTGAGACAGACTATCAAACCATTTTGACCCATGAACAACTTGACCAATGGATTAGCGCATTATCTCAAGCAGAATTAATTGCAGTGGACACCGAAACCACCAGTTTAAATTATATGGATGCTGAGTTAGTTGGAATTTCATTTGCTATCGAAGCGGGTAAAGCTGCTTATTTGCCGTTAAGCCATGATTACGTTGGCGCACCACAACAACTTGATAAAGCAGAGGCGTTAGAAAAACTGCGCCCTATCCTTGAAGGCGCAAAACCGCAAAAAGTAGGCCAAAATCTTAAATATGATATCAGTATTCTTGCCAATGCCGGCATTAAGCTACAAGGGGTACGTTACGACACTATGCTTGAATCATATGTGTTTAACTCGGTAGCATCCCGCCATGATATGGACGGCTTAGCGCTTAAGTATTTAGGGCATAAAAATATCAGTTTTGAAGAAATCGCCGGTAAAGGTGCCAAACAAATTACCTTTAACCAAATAGCACTCGAAACCGCCGCACCATATGCCGCTGAAGATGCTGATATCACCCTCAGGTTACATCAGCACTTATGGCCTAGAGTGGAAAAGGAAATGCAACTAGCCAGTGTATTTAACGAGCTAGAGTTACCGTTAATTCAAGTGTTATCTGATATCGAGCGCCAAGGTGTTTATATCGACTCTATGTTGTTGAGCCAACAAAGTGATGAATTAGCTCAAAAGCTCGATAAGCTTGAACAAGACGCCTACGTGATTGCAGAAGAAAAGTTCAATCTTGCATCGCCAAAACAGTTACAAACGATATTTTTCGAAAAATTAAAATATCCCGTAAAAAAGAAAACCCCAAAAGGGGCGCCTTCTACAGCAGAAGATGTTTTAGTGGAATTGGCGCTAGATTACCCATTACCTAAAATCATTCTCCAGCACCGCAGTTTGGCAAAATTAAAAAGCACCTATACCGATAAACTGCCATTGATGGTGAACTCAACAACCGGACGTGTTCATACCAGCTATCATCAGGCCAATGCTGCAACGGGTCGTTTATCGTCAAGTGATCCTAACTTACAAAACATTCCTATCCGCACAGAAGAAGGACGTCGTATTCGTCAGGCCTTTATCGCCCCTGAAGGACGAAAAATACTCGCAGCCGATTACTCACAAATTGAGTTACGCATCATGGCACACCTTTCACAGGACAAAGGGCTATTAACCGCTTTTGCTGAAGGAAAGGATATTCACAGAGCAACGGCTGCAGAAGTATTTGGCGTCCACTTTGAAGAAGTGACCACCGAACAACGTCGACGCGCTAAAGCGGTAAACTTTGGTTTAATTTATGGCATGTCCGCGTTTGGCTTAGCCAAGCAGTTAGACATTCCACGGAATGAAGCTCAAACCTATATAGACACTTACTTTGCTCGCTACCCTGGCGTATTAAAATATATGGAAGACACCCGCGCAGATGCTGCCGAACAAGGCTATGTTTCTACGCTATATGGTCGCCGTTTATATTTACCCGAAATAAAAGATCGTAATGCAATGCGTCGTCAAGCCGCTGAGCGAGCCGCCATTAACGCTCCAATGCAAGGCACGGCTGCAGATATCATAAAAAAAGCAATGATTGCTGTAGCAAATTGGATTAAACAAGAGACTCAAGGTGAGATCACCATGATCATGCAAGTACACGATGAATTGGTCTTTGAGGTTGATGCTGATAAAGCTGACACTATGAAGCTAAAAATCTGTCAGCTCATGGCTGAGGCTGCAACAATAGATGTGCCATTACTGGCAGAAGCAGGTATTGGCGATAATTGGGATCAAGCGCATTAGGCCTTCAAACTTGTGATGGACAAGCCTTTATAGCTAATCCTAAAAGGCTTAATAGCACTATTGCTAAGTTTGAATTAAACGGCACTTGGCCAAAAAGATGAATAATCGAGATTAAAAGCGTTAATACTTAAGTCGTTATTCTGAATAATTGAGTTTTGCAATGTACCACTTAGCCAACACCAAGACCCGATTTAGATAAAAAGCAGCCTTATGGCTGCTTTTTCATGTCACAACTAAAGGAAACCATCAAGACCTGCACCAGCAGATAATGGCAACCAACAAGCACCAAGTTCTATAAAGCGCTGAAGTTTGTTTCCGCATTTTAACCACGCCATATAAAGCGGCGCTTACGCATTGCTTTTTGCCGTCTAACCAGACCTATCTGCTGAGTCAATCTAGCATCTGCAGCTATTTTCAACCATAACTGCCTTGGATTGACTTGCAATAGATCATTGATTGACAGGTAAATTCGTCTTGTTTTCAAAAAATGACAGGTTTGCTACAAAATTAGCCAATAAGTGGAATTCAACTTATTGAGACCATCTATTAACCCAAGTTGGGGTTAAGTAATCAATATGATTAATGAGTTATGGAAATTATTAACCAAAGTTCAGCTTATCTAGGGCAAGACACTGAACCGCGAAGAAGGGTTATTAATGACTGAGCATCGCTAGACTGACAATTTACGTGTGCTCACCATCACATAATTGTCGTTTTTTATGAAAAACAGTTTTTCATTTTAAGGCTAATGATGTATTATTCTTGTCGTAGGGTACAGAGGTTAAGATGTTCAATCTTTCAAACCTTTATTTCACTAGCGATAGTGACTAGCCAAATTCGGCGCCTCAGCAATATTAATTGCTGGGGCTTTTTTTTGGATTTTTTTCAAGTAATAAGTCAAAAAGTAAGTCATTTAGGAAAGGTTTAAAATATTTAGAGTAAATACTTTAAATAAGATTAATATCGCGCTATGATACCCGCATTGAGAGTCATTAAATTGAGTTGATGACGCTTGAGTCTTGTTGAATTTAGCTTCTCCCCAAAAGAGCTAAAGAATTTTATACCGATAATCTTATGGTTATCGGTTTTTTTTTGCTTATTTTATAGCGGTGCTATTTCAAACATTATCAGCTAACCAACAGGTAGTAAGATGTCGACGGTTTAGAATACTTCCGACTTATCATTCAGCATAAACACATAAATAAGAGACAATAAAAAAGCGTAATGCTCTACAGCATTACGCTTAAACGATTGATAAATTGTAAAATCTACATATTACTCTTGTTCACGCTGAGCTTGTTGCTCAAGCAGCCATTGTGGATTGCACCACTTATTTAAAATACTCAGCACTTTTGGCTTACCAGTCCCTTTCGTTGACGAAAATGGCTCAACTTGAACCCAATCGCCGAATTTAGCCAAATCTTTACGCACAGCATTGACCGTTTTCATCTTCACGTTTTGCGCAAGCTTGTCAGATTTAGTCAATAAAGCTAACACGGGAATTTCACTAAAAACTGCCCATTCAATCATTTGCATGTCTAAATCTTTAAGTGGATGACGAATATCCATCAATACCACCACACCACTTAAACAAGCACGTTTTTGCAAATACTCGCCTAATGCTTGCTGCCATTTATTTTTTAACGCTAATGGCACTTTGGCAAAACCATAACCAGGCAAATCAACAAGTCGACGGTCTGCATCTAAAGAAAAAACGTTGATAAGCTGTGTTCGACCAGGGGTTTTACTGGTTCTGGCTAAACTTTTTTGTTCGGTTAATGCGTTTAATGCACTGGATTTACCCGCATTAGAGCGACCCGCAAATGCAATTTCAACACCGACATCGCCAGGGAGATATTGATCTAAGTGTGCAATATCTGGTGCACTGATTAAAAACTTAGTTTGACGGAAGTCGATTTGAGATTCAGACACGGTTTACTCCAGAAAATGTTTACGTAACATCATATTTATGTTTCAAGTGCTGCCTTTTTCACGTTTTCGTGTAAAATATCAGCCAGATCACATTATAACCCCAAGCAAAGCTTCATATTGTGATTAAAAATGCCCCAAAATGATTAAAAAATCTCATTTGTGGCCAAATTGTAGCTTGGAAAACTATTTTACCACGCTTGCGGGTCATCCTAGTAAGCTCAGGACAATAAATTAACAAGAAGTTGGAACGCCATGAAAAAGTTAGCTCTTGCGCTGTCTGTAGTAGCCGCTATGTCATCACCTGCTATGGCTGAAGGTAATGCTGAAGCAGGCAAAACTAAAGCACTCGTATGTTCTGCCTGTCACGGTGTTGACGGCAACAGTATGATTGATATGTACCCGAAATTAGCAGGTCAACACCCATCATACTTAGAGAAGCAATTAAAAGAATTCCGCTCAGCGATGCAAACGGGTGGAAAAGAAGGCCGTATGGACCCAATCATGGGTAGTATGGCTATCGGCTTAAGCGATCAAGATATTGCTGATCTCGCTGCATTTTACTCATCTCAAGCCTTAGTTGTTGCTGATGTAGCCGATGTTCCAGCTGCTGGCGAATCACTGTATAAAGGCGGTGATATGGCACGTGGTATTACATCATGTATTGCTTGTCACGGTCCAGATGCGAAAGGTATGGAAGCAGCAGGCTTCCCAGCATTAGGTGGTCAGCACGCAAATTATATCAAAATCCAGCTGACTAAGTTCCGCGATACAAATCGTAACAACGATTTAAATGGCATGATGCAAGATGTGGCTAAGAAATTATCTGATGCTGATATCGAAGCATTATCTAAATATATTTCAAGCATTAAGTAATTTTATACTATTTAAATGCGGGTAAAATAATGGGCATGATTAGCCCATTATTTTTAGCATCAAGTTGACGTTTACGTAAACTTTAACCAGCAATACTTGACACCCCTTACACTTTTAGGGTTAAATACCCCCCGTACCGAGATGAACCCAACTGTTTATTGCTAAAAATAATAATGTGAAAACAGATTTCGGACATTGTCATTTAAGATATAAGAATAAAGTTAATCCATAATAATAATACGCTTAAGACCGCTCCAAAATAATAACAAGAGTCGCGATTTCAATTTGAAATCCAGGTCAGAATTTGTAAGGAACAGACCTACTGGTCGCTACGCTATTTAGCACTCCCTTACGCAACAGAGATAAAAGCCAACAGGAAATAATTTGAATGATTCAAATTATGGCAAAGGAAGCTAACGCTTAGGATGCACATGCTGGAAGCTAGATATCACTGGAAGGTACTTTATACACGGATTGTATACTCACGTCACAGATGACGATTAGGAATATGATGAGTCATAGAAGACCATCTACGGAAGCTGAAGTCAGGAAGGCAACAGGATATTAAAAAAGTGTCATTGATGACCGATAACAATTAATCTGCATGGAAAGCTGAAAAAATAAGAAGGATCCGACCGGGAAGTCGCATAGCAAGTATGGAAACTTGGAATCAGAATAAGGTGCTTTTTGCACTGTTTCTAAGGTGGCAGTTTACTGCCACCTTTTTTCTTGCCTATTTTTCACAAAAATCCAAACAAACTTGAATATTTTCAATGGTAATAAATCACTATATACTACTAAACATGACTTTTAGGGACTTATATAGTTAATGATACCCTGCCCTTTGTGTACTCATCAGGTTCGGTTTTTCTTACAAGATAAAAAGCGCGCTTTTTATGCTTGCCCACATTGCGGCTTAGTCATCGCAGACCCTAAATCGCATTTGATGCCTAATGTCGAAAAACAGCGTTATGGCCGCGCACCTAAAAGTGCTAAACAGCGTCAACTTTCACAATTTATCATGCCTTTGTTATTGCAAATTAACCAACAACAAGCTGGTGCATTGTCTGGACTCAATTTTGGCCGACTGCTAGATCAACAATGTCTACAAACGATTAAAGAATCTGGCCACACTGTTAATCAATACGACCCCTTTTTTGCTGCGGATCACCGCGTGCTACAAAAAAGCTATGATTTTGTCTGTAGCTATAAAGTTTTTGAGCATTTTCGCAACCCAAATAAAGAGTGGCAGCTACTATCAAGATTGGTTAAACCTGGTGGTTGGTTAGCGATTAGCACACCACTGTTAACGGATTTAAGCCACTTTGATAAGTGGCATTACAAAAACAATCCGACCCATGTAAGCTTCTACCAACAGCAAACTTTCGAATATTTAGCCGAAAATAGCGAATTTACGCTATTATTTGCATCGCAGGCGCTCATTTTGATGCAAAAATCATCAGGATCTGATATAAAGCGCATCCTATTTTAATGCACGTGGGTTTGTCGCCGACGTGATCTGTTTTAAAAAGTAACTGAGATAATCATGGCGCGCAGTAAAAAAACTCGCAAGGGCGGAGAGAACGGCCCTAAATTTGCTCCTAGAGTCAAAAAAGCCGATCGTAAAAACCCTGAAGGTAAACGTGGCGAAACTGGCAAAAAGTCTGGTAGTCGTCATAACGAAACTTTGCTAAAGCAAAATGCACCTTCAAGTGCTGGCAAATCGACAGACCCTCGTCATGGAAGTAAAAAACCAGTGGCGTTAACTCCTGTTGTAAAAGCCCCTAAACCGGCTGAAAAAGATAAGCCGAAGCAACCTAAAATGACTGATGAGCAGAAACTGCTTAAGCTAGAAGATGATCCGCGCCTAAATAACTTACTTGATATGTTAGAAGAGGGTCGCGATTTATCTGCCGAAGATCAAAAATGGTTGGATTTACAATTAGACCAAATCGAACGCTTAATGGAAAGATTAGGGTTAAATGAAACTGAACCCGCTAAAAACACCAAAAAACCAGCTAAGTCAGATTCTGATGATGATTTATTAGCACGTTTTGAGTCAGGTGAAAATCTTCTGAACGATTACTTCTCTAAAGACTAATTCTTAAACTATCGACTGGCGCTTAATGCGCCAGTGTTTTATTTTTTCAAATTCAGTAAGGAGCCGAAGTGTCTACCGCTCTCATTATTATCGCCATTATTGTTATTATCGCCCTGAGTGCTTATGCCACCACGTTATTACTGAAACTCAAACGCCAAACAGCCAATAATCAACGCATTCTGGAAGAGCGTCAGGCCGTTGCTAATGAGCACCGCCAAAAAGTGCTCACCGACATTCGTTATATTGCTGCTGCCATGCTAGAAGACCGCTGTGAGCTTTCTGAAGGGGTTGTGCGTATCGGTAAGCTATTTGACGCCTTATCGATGACAGAACAAGTGACACCTTTGTTTCCCCAGCTATTTGCTCATTACCAGCTAATCGAATCACATCCGATAATGGAGGCACGTAAAGCCTTACCGAAACAGCAGCGAATGAAACTGGATTTTGCCAGAATGCGCTCTGAAGCCGATTTGGGTGATGCCATTTTGGAAGAAGCTAAAAAAATAGCCGAGTTTGAACACGCGCCCACTCATTAAGTATAAAACTAGCGCTTTTTATGCACCGAATAACTATCTATGCCGAGCCAACACTTTAGTTCATATCTCTCGCACTATCTGAGTCGGCTCAGTTGAAAAAGCCAACATTAAACCTGTTATTTTACCTTTGCCGCTCTCAATTACTTCATCCTATTTCATCAAAAGCATTAGCGCGGCTAACATAATGGTTTGCCAACAGAAACAGATTTGCTACCTTAAACCTCATAATAATAAGGCACAGATAACTAGCCATTGGGGCCAATAGAAGGATATTTATGTTAAATCGATTCTGTAGCTGGCTATTAGCTAAACTAGGTTGGCAGTTTGAGGGTGATATCTGCCCTGATAAATCCTGTATTATTAGCGTTGGCCCCCATACCAGTAACTGGGATTTTGTGATTGGCATTTTGGCCCGTGGCGCTCTGAATACCCCTATCCACTTTTTAGGTAAACACCAATTATTTATTCCCCCATGGGGATGGATTTTTCGCGCATTAGGCGGCAGTCCTGTCGACCGCCGTAAACATAATAATCTTGTCGATGCAGCAGTACAGCTATTTAAGCAGGACCCTACCTATAAATTGGCATTGGCACCAGAAGGGACTCGTAGTCCGGTGACACGCTGGAAAAGTGGTTTTTATCATATTGCTTTGCAAGCAGGCGTTGAAATAGTCCCTGTGGGATTAGACTTTAAAAAGAAGCAGATCATTATCACCAAAGCCATTAAGCCTACAGGTGATATAGAAGTAGAAATGAATCAACTTATGGACTTTTATCGCACGATTAAAGGGCGTCACCCAAAGGCCATTCCTGTTTATCACAAATCAAAATAACTCACTTGATGTGTTGGCTAACTCAGTCCATATACAACAAGGGCTGCACTGTACAGCCCTTAGCATCATCTACATTTAGCTATGAGATTGACGATTGATTGCACGCATATCAATACCTGTTGGATTTTGGAAGGCTTGTAAATCAAACTCGGGTAATACGGCAAAGACATGATCAAAAATATCGGCCTGGATCTCCTCGTAATAAGCCCAACGAGTATCATTGGTAAAGATATAGATTTCTATTGGTAAGCCTTCTGTTGTCGGCGCAAGCTGACGCACCATCAAAGTCATATTTTTATGGATTTTAGGATGTTGGCGCAAAAACTCCTGCAGATAAATCCTGAAAGTACCAATATTGGTTAATCGTCTGCCGTTGACCGGCATGTCAAGATCGCTAATCAATTGATTCGCAGCGGTGATTTCGGACAATTTTTGAGGCAAATACCCTTTCAAATAATTCACTTTAGATAAGCGAGTTTTTTCCTCATCACTGAGAAACTTAATACTGTTAACATCAATATTAATTGAACGCTTAATACGGCGACCACCTGACTCCGACATACCACGCCAGTTTTTAAACGCATCTGACACTAACGCATATGCTGGGATCATGGTGATGGTGTTATCCCAATTACGCACTTTTACCGTTGTCAGTGTGACATCTTCTACGGCACCATCTGCACCGTATTTGTCCATTTGGATCCAATCACCTTTACTGACCATGCGGTTTGCCGCTAATTGAATACCCGCCACAAAACCTAAAATAGTGTCACGGAACACTAGCATCACAAAACCAGTTGCAACCCCAAGACCACTGAAGAAATACACAGGTGATTGAGCCGTTAATACAGCAATGATAACAATCAGCCCAATAAAGAATAAAAACAACTTGGTTAACTGAACAAAACTTTTAACGGGTAAATTACGATTAATCTGTTTTACATCTGCAATTTCATTTATCGCGTTTAAACCTGCATAAATTGCTCGAATAATCAGCACAACCAGTATGGCGCTTAACGCGCGATCTAAAAATGCACTAAGCACATCATGCTCAGTTAAAATAATTGGCAATAAAAAGTCTAAGATCACCACGGGTACTAACATGGCAAGTCGTTCAAACATCTTAAAGCGGATAAAAATATCATCCCAAGTAACACTAGAACGCCTAATCACTTGGTTAATACCAGCAACAAAAAAACGACGGGTAATAAAATAGCCAATGCTTGCCAACACCACACATGCAAACAACAGCACAGAGGTTGATATACCATCGGTGGGCTGACTATTGATGCCCATTTCTGTTAGCCAAGAAGCTACTTCAACTCGCCAATTTGTATTCACGTTAAATCCTGTTCGTTTGATTGTGAAAATGCGGCCTGAATGTCAAACAATATGACTACACCCCATTAACTCTTAGTGTGTTGATTCACCAAAAAATGGCATCAAATAAGCTACAAGCAGCTATTTTTACAATGATTTTAGCATCATCATTTGACCACATATATGAAAGATTAAACAATATTCGCATTGCTTAATTGGAGAATGCCATGACACGTTTTTATCTACTAATGTTACCTGCCTTTCTAGGAGGATGCTTGCCTAATGTAGCCGCCAGTGCTGAGCATGACGGATTAAAACCTGAAATAGCACTACTTGTTGACTATGTAGATACAACAACTGGAATGTGGGGGCTGACGATAGCACCAAGGCATTTTGACCCAGAATACAGTGACTGGGGTTACTATATCGGCTATAGCAAAGGTGATGAGACTGCAATAGAAGTGCCCAAACCTGCAGAGTCATACCTGAAAGAATATATGTGGCGCTTTGGTGTAAGTTACAGTTTTTCGCAAGACTTCAGTCTTTACGGTGGTGCAACGGCATATACCTATGAAACCAATTACACCAATAACATTTCACCAAGAGATGTTGACGGCAAACCCATTTGGGAGCGTAGCCGAGACAGAAATTGGGGCGCTGAAGTAGGACTAAGATACGATTTATTTAAAGGCGTTGTTATTGGCGCAGGTTATGATACCTATACTCAAGCGGCAATATTTAGCATTGGATTTACGATGTAAACGGCTGTTACTCACAATACAAAAGGCATTGCTGCCCTTTGTATTGTGAAGCAATACTTATCGACTCGGGATCATCCCCAGTGGTAAGTAAGTATTGAAGTTTGCTTGCAATAATAATTCAATGGCGTTTTCAATATCTGGCGCAAAGAAGCGGTCCTGATCATAAAAACTCACCACTTCCCTTAGTTCTGCTTTGGCTTTAGCTACGGCATCACTCGGTTGTAACGGTGATCTAAAATCAAGCCCCTGTGCGGCGGCTAACATCTCAATGGCCAACACACCGCGGGTATTTTCACTCATGTCACGTAAGCGACGTGCTGCAAATGTTGCCATCGACACATGGTCTTCTTGATTCGCAGATGTCGGCAAACTGTCTACCGATGCTGGATGCGCATAGGTTTTGTTTTCAGAAGCCAAAGCAGCTGCTGTTACCTGTGCAATCATAAAGCCCGAATTAACCCCGCCATTATTCACCAAAAATGGTGGTAATTTTGAAAGACTAGAGTCAATCAACAACGCCATACGACGCTCAGCTATCGACCCTAACTCAGCAATTGCGATGGCTAAGTTATCAGCCGCCATGGCAACTGGTTCAGCATGGAAATTACCACCGGATATAATATCGCCTGTGTCTTGGAAAACTAATGGATTATCTGTCACGCCGTTTGCTTCAACGCCTAATACTTCGGCAGCATGGCGGATCTGAGTTAAACAGGCCCCCAATACCTGTGGCTGACATCGTAACGAGTATGGGTCTTGCACTTTTTCACAGTTAGCGTGGCTTTGGCTAATCTCTGAATTTTCGCCTAATAAATGGCGGAAAATTGCAGCAGAATCAATTTGACCCTTTTGCCCACGCGCGGCATGAATACGTGCATCAAATGGACTACGGCTGCCCATCGCGGCTTCAACGCTCATCGCACCAATCACTGAGCTTGCTGCAAACAAATCTTCAGCGTTGAATAAACCTTCTAACGCTAAGGCCGTTGAGGCTTGTGTGCCATTTAATAATGCTAAACCTTCTTTTGCGGCTAATTCTAGTGGCACTAATCCAGCAATTTCTAAACCTTCTTTGGCACTGATGAGCTCACCTTGGAAGCTCATTTCACCTTCGCCGAGTAATGGCAAACACATATGAGCCAATGGTGCTAAATCTCCCGACGCGCCAACCGACCCCTTTTCTGGTACACAAGGATAAACGCCAGCATTAACCAACTGAATCAGGAAATTAATAACGTCGAGTCGAATACCTGAAAAACCACGACTTAATGAGTTAATTTTTAAAACCATCATTAAACGAACGGTCGCATCTTGCATATATTGTCCTATACCTGCGGCATGTGACAACACAATAGAGCGCTGCAGCAATTGCAAGTCATCAGGCGCAATCTTGGTGTTCGCCAATAAGCCAAATCCAGTATTAATGCCATAAACCGTACGACCTTCACGTAATACTTGCTGGACAATCTCAGCACTTTGATTAATTTCTGCGATGGCACTATCGGCAAGCTTAAGCTCAACAGAGTTGCGGCTGATCTGACGCAATTCTGCAAGTGTTAACGTACCGGGTGTGAGTGTGAAAACATGCTTAGCCATTATTACGCCCCTGCCTTACTTTTTGAAACCATTGGTAAATCTAAACCCTGCTCGTTAGCACAGTCTTTCGCAATATCATATCCGGCATCAGCATGACGCATCACACCTGTTGCGGGGTCATTCCATAACACACGTTCAACCCGCTTAGCGGCTGCATCGGTACCATCACACACAATCACCACACCAGAATGTTGGCTAAAGCCCATTCCAACGCCACCACCATGATGCAGAGACACCCAAGTTGCACCGCTAGCCGTATTTAACAAGGCATTCAATAACGGCCAGTCTGATACGGCGTCCGAGCCATCCATCATTGACTCTGTTTCGCGATTTGGACTTGCCACCGAGCCAGAATCAAGATGATCACGACCAATAACTACAGGTGCTGATAATTCTCCGGTTTTCACCATGTCATTAAATGCTGCGGCTAGACGGGCACGATCTTTTAAACCAACCCAACAAATACGCGCAGGCAATCCTTGAAAAGCAATGCGCTCACGCGCCATATCTAGCCAGTTATGCAGATGCTTATCATCAGGTATCAGCTCTTTCACTTTGGCATCGGTTTTATAAATATCTTCAGGGTCACCAGATAAAGCGACCCAACGGAAAGGACCAATACCTTCACAGAACAATGGACGAATATAAGCGGGCACAAATCCTGGGAAATCAAACGCATTTTTGACACCAACCTCAAATGCCATTTGGCGAATGTTGTTGCCATAATCTAAGGTTGCTGCACCTTTGTCTTGTAACGTCAGCATAGCTTGAACTTGCACCGCCATAGACTCTTTAGCCGCTTTGACTACCGCCGCTTCATCGGTTTTACGCATTTGAGCGGCATACTCTAAAGTCCAGCCTTGCGGTAAATAGCCATTTAACGGATCATGTGCTGATGTTTGGTCAGTGACTACATCAGGGGTAATACCACGCTCAACAAGTTCACTAAATACATCCGCGGCATTACCAAGTAAGCCAACAGACACAGGTTTACCGGCTTTTTTAGCCTCTTCTAACATCGACAATGCTTCATCTAAGCTTTTAGCTTTCTTATCGACATAGCGAGTACGCAGACGAAAATCAATTCTTGTTTCATCAACTTCACAGGCTAATACCGAGAACCCCGCCATCGTTCCAGCTAATGGTTGAGCACCGCCCATGCCACCTAAACCACCAGTTAATACCCATTTGCCCTGAGCAACGCCATCAAAATGCTGCTTTGCCACAGAAACGAAAGTTTCATATGTTCCTTGGACAATGCCCTGGGTACCGATATAAATCCAAGAGCCGGCTGTCATTTGGCCATACATTGCCAAGCCTTTTTTGTCTAACTCGTTAAAGTGCTCCCAGTTTGCCCAGTGCGGCACTAAGTTTGAGTTGGCAATCAATACACGAGGCGCATCGGCATGGGTACGGAACACGCCAACAGGTTTGCCAGATTGCACTAATAAGGTTTCATCATCTTCTAGACGCTGCAATACCTCGATAATTTTGTCATAACTTTGCCAATCACGAGCTGCACGACCAATACCACCATAAACGACTAAATCTTCGGGTCTTTCGGCTACATCTGGGTGCAGATTATTCATTAACATGCGCATCGGCGCTTCAGTTAACCAACTTTTACAGCTTAGTGTGGTGCCATGGGGGGCTATAATGCGTCGGCTTGGGTCATGTCGTTTATCCATTTTTTCCTCTTCAACCTGTTAGGTTTGTTTTATTTTTGTGGTATTTATTTGCTTGTTATTCAGCTGTCATTAACGTTTAAATGTTAAATGGCCGCCTAATCTGAATTTACTGCCGGGGTGCACTAAACGGGCAAAACTCACTACCCCTTTACGTGACCAGGTACGTCGAATAATTTGTAAACACGGCTCGGTTGCTGAAATTTCAAGGCGTTGTTGAATTTGCTCACTGGCAATAATGGCTTCAACAGTATGGCGCGCCTCGGTTAACGGAGCCACTTGGGACAAATATTCATGCGGCGTTTGCTGGGTAAAATTTTGCGATAAATACTCGGGAATTAAGTGCGGATTCACAAAGCGCTCTTCTAACTGCAAAGGTAAGCCTTGCTCACAATGAATCAACACAGAATAAAAAACTGAACTGCCCACCTCTAACCCCAATGCAATCGCAATGGGCGCAATGGCTTCTATTTGGGTTAGCTCAAGTTGCTTAACAGTATAGCCGTGTCCACGCTCTTTAATTTCATCGGCAATATTACGGATATTCAGTAACGATGATTGCGATTTTAGTCCAGCTACAAATGTCCCTAACCCTTGGGTTCGCTCTAAAATACCTGCGTCGACCAATTCTGTTAATGCCCGTCTGGCAGTCATTCGGCTACAATTAAACATCTCGGTTAGTTGATTTTCTGATGGCACTCGGGCGTTTTCTTCCCATTCACCCGCTTCAATACGGGCAAGGATAAATTGTTTTATTTCAGCAAATTTTGCCAACGCCATAAGATGTTCCAATGTCAATTAATGGAGATTTATTGCACTCATCCTAGCTTGTATATACAAGCTTAATCAAGTATTGTTTGATTAACAGTCAAAAAGAATTAATGAAGAGAAAAGGCTATGAACTGGGACCAAGTATGGATTGATGTCAATGTTGCCACTATGGATGCCTCATCATCCTTGCCATATGGCGCGATTGAAAATGCAGCCATTGCCGTGAAGGACGGCAAAGTGGCCTGGATAGGCCCTCGCGCAGATCTTCCTCAGTTTGATGCATTAGCTACGCCGATTTACCGCGGTAAAGGTAAATGGATCACCCCAGGTCTTATTGATGCCCATACCCATTTGGTTTTTGCTGGCAGCCGTGCCAATGAATTTGAAATGCGCTTACAAGGTGCTAGTTATGAAGACATTGCCCGCGCAGGCGGCGGTATTATTTCAACCGTTAAAGCTTGTCGAGAAGCCGATGAAGAGACCCTATTTGATCTTGGACGTAAACGTCTAAATACTTTAGCTAAAGAAGGTGTTACAACGGTTGAAATAAAATCAGGCTATGGCCTAGATACTGAAACCGAACTCAAGTTACTACGGGTAGCAAAGGCATTAGGACAACATCATCATATTGATGTGAAAACCACATTTTTAGGCGCCCATGCCATTCCTGCCGAATATAAAACTCAGCCCGATGCTTATGTAGACTTAGTCATAAACGATATGCTGCCGCAGGTAATACAACATAAGCTTGCCGATGCCGTGGATGTCTTTTGTGAAGGTATTGCGTTTAATCTTGAGCAAACAGAGCGCGTACTCATTGCAGCCAAAAATGCCGGCTTAGCAATCAAACTGCATGCCGAGCAATTATCTAATATTGGCGGCAGTGAACTTGCCGCCAGGTTAAATGCATTATCTGTTGATCATATTGAACATTTGGATGAGGCTGGAGTAAAAGCACTTAGCGAAAGCGGAACGTGCGCCGTATTACTGCCTGGGGCCTACTACTTTTTACGAGAAACAAAATTGCCTCCCATTGAGTTACTGCGCCAATATAAAGTGCCAATGGTAATCGCTAGCGATTTCAATCCTGGTTCATCGCCTATTTGCTCAACCAAGTTAATGCTGAATATGGCGTGCACATTATTCCGCCTAACGCCTGAAGAAGCCCTTAAAGGCATGACCCTCAATGCCGCGAAAGCATTGGGGATAGAAAAAAGTGTTGGTAGTTTAGTGGTAGGTAAACAAGCTGATTTTTGTTTGTGGGACATTAGTTCACCGGCAGAATTGGCTTATACCTTTGGGGTTAATCCGTGCGAACAAGTGATTAAAGCAGGCAAAATCATTCAACAATAATCCGCCTCTACATCGAATTAAATGTGCCTTTTTCAAAGCAGCTTTAAGGTGCTTTGCAATAAAATGAGAGCTTAAATCGACTATCGATTTAAGCTCTTTTAAAGATTAATACATGAGTATGGGGGTTACTTCACTGTATGACGCTTACCTTGCTTGTTTTTCATTGGGTCACCATCATAGCCTAACGCTTTCCAGTCTAAACGCTGACCTTTATTATGGCAGTCGTTACACTGCAGCGCTTGATCTTTAGGTGACACCATGTGGTTAATACGCCACCACATTTCAGTTTCAACAAAGTCATGCTGACCACTATAGCTAAAGCCTTTTTCCACCATAGTGGCATTGGCTTTCATGCCTAAATCTGCAGCAAGATCCCAATCATATTTATCCCAGTAGCCACCTTCACCATAGGTTTTAGGGGTAATAATAATATTGAGTTTTGTGTCATAAATTTGTTTACCTGTATGGACTTTAAATGGGTAAATTTTCGCCTTTGCATCACCGATATTGCCCAGTGGATAGGTTAGTTTCACCACACCTTTAGGATCAATTTTATCTCCCGCCATGTAAGCATCCGCACTGCCGTTATACCAGGCATATTGTGGTGGCACATTTTTCTGCCACACAAAACTGCCTTTTTTATTCATGAAAGTACTTTTACCATATTCATCTTTGGTTTCTGGTCGTTTCTCTCCTGCTGTAGACCAATCCCACCGCATTTTAGTGGGCTCATTTTTAGCAAAAAATGGAATATGGCATGTCTGGCACGCTACCGCAGCGGTATGAGTATTGAGCTTTTTATTTTGATGTGGGGCACTGTCATGGCAATTTTCACAACCTATAGGGGTTTCGCCACCAGGTGATACGCCCATCGCATTGCCGGTAATTTGATGACTTTCAGTGGTATGGCAACTTTGGCACTGAAAATCGTTACCGTCGGTGTCCATATGTACATCGGTCGCTTTATCTGGATAAGACATGGATGAGTCTAAATCGCCATGCTTGACCGCATCGCCTCCGCCACCATAAAAGTGACACGTACCGCAGTTATCTCGCACAGGCTGGCCAACATTTTGTGCCACCCGCGTCAGATCAACTTTAGCCATAGGCTCGCCAGCTCCCGCGGGCTCTTTGACATATGTTCCCGTAGTATCGTGACACACCAAACAATCGACTTTTGTCATGTCAGAAAAATCAAAACTATTGTCTTTCCAACCATAGCCCGCATGACAACTGGTGCAGCGAGGCTCATTACCGCTTATCGATACACAGAAGTTGTTAATGCTATTTTTCTTGCCGCGCATGACTGTTCTTCCTGGGAGTTCTTGCTTTAACTCCCAAGTCCAATGCGATGACTTCATAAACTCTTTGGCATGATCTTCGTGACACTCAATGCATTGGGATGTCACATCGGTACCTTGCGTAAATGGCCCTGTTAGCGCTTCTTTGTGGTCAAACTTTGCATAAGCTAACGAACTACTTAATGCAAACACCATAAATAATGTCATGGTTTTCATCGTACACTCCTTGCCCCAGCAAGCTGGGACACCATGATTAGAAATTAACGGTTAATGAGGCATTAACATCGTAAGCTGTATCAACCACAGGCAACATCGAGAATGCAGTGCCTGCCATTACATCATCAATTTTCTGAGGTGCGCCAACAGGCGTGCCGCTACCCGTGTATTCATAATCGTAATAAAGCCCTGCCAACTTAATAAACATACGAGGATTTATGTCAAAAATATAATAAGCCTCGGCCACATGCCCGCGCGTGGCTAGTTTGCTGCCGACCGGATCATCCTGTGCTTGAGTGAATGGCGTCCAATATTCTGAACCATAGTTGTACTCCAAACCAAATTTGCCAAATGGAGCAGGTATTTGCATACCAATATAAATGCCATAACCATCCTTAGTTGAACTGTCATCTGCATATTTAGGTACCATGATAATTTCAGTGCCAGTGCTATTCAGCTCAGCTTCAAATACCGCATCACTTAACATGCCGCCAAATAACCCGCTGTTGCCATTGGGTTCTGCACGTGTCCACCCAAGCGATCCAAACACTTTAATGTCGTCATCACTTTCATAGGCATAGCCGATACCACCTAAATACATGTCACCAATGACACCACTAGGTTGCACCCGGGTGACAAAGTTAAAGTTGTCGAACTTTTGCATATCTTGATACATGGTAGGGGCAAAAATACCCGCTAATTGTGTTGGAAATGCCATCGTGCCTTTAAAGCCATCATTGACATCTTTCGCACCAAAAAGGGTAAGTTGTAGGAAGTGGTTACCATCATTGACGACATCAATATTAAAGCCGCCTAAGTGAGTATCTTTGGTCACAATGTCGCCAAACATTTCGCCATTCCCCCACTGAGACTCAAAGCCCTGCCCATAACAAAAACGCACTACCTGACCATCAATACCGGTAATTTCCCCTAGGTTGTAACCTAAAGTTGCTCCGTCGAAGTTAAAGTTCACTAAATGCCCTGATGGTGTACCGCCGCGCATTTCATTTTCGCGATAATGGCTTGGTGGGCCATAGGTTGATGGTCGACGGCCAATAGACAAATACGTTTCGCTGCCACCGATATTGCGCCAATCAAAATAAGCACGTTCGACTCTTAACCAGTCGCCACTTGTGTTACCGCTGCTGGTACCGTCCATAGTGAATGATCGCCATGAGTCGAAAACCTGTGTACCGGTTGAGTCGCCCCAATTTTTATACATAGCTAAGCGACCAGAAAAACTGACGTTATCCCACACCTTGGCTTTTAAATCTAAACGTAAGCGCGTGGTATAAAACAAATCATTATCTATGTCTTGCATCGTTTTAGGCGCTAAAACATAGGGCATCACACCTTGTAATTGGCCACTTTGAAATGCTTGAGCCAAATCAGGATTAGCTATCATCATCTGCCCTAGGGGAGAGTTTGCATCGGTTGGCGATCCAAATGCGCCTGACATTGCCTTGCCACCAAAGTCAGAAAAATCGACTTTCATCGCAGGATTCCAGGTAACATTCTGGTAATGCAAAGAATGGACTTTGGTTCTAAAGTCACCGGTTATGCTAATTCTATCTAACGCGGTATGCCTTTCGGTTTTATCAACTCGACTATTAATATCGTCAAGCTCATCGGTAATGTCCGCTAGTTGGCGTTGTAGTTCAGCAATTTTTTGTGCGTCATCGTTAACTTGTACCGTGTCCGCGGCAACAGCCATGCTGCTTATGGCTAATGCGTTTGCCACTAAAATTGATATTAAGGTTCGCATAATAGTGATTCCTTTTTTATGCTAACGTTGATAAATCCATCGCGTTAGCTAAATTTAGGGTGCAGAAGTCCATGAGGTTAATCCCCGTTTTTTCTGCATTTATTTGGGTTTGCTGATGGCCTGGTATTTAAAACTTAGCAATAACATCAGCTATGTAAGGGCTAGCCGCAGGTTTGAGGCTGATCAGAATCTGCTGCATGGTCATACAAAAACTGTTGAATATCTTTTAGTTCTTGTTCTGATAGCGCTTTAAAAACTTCAGGTTTTGATTTGTGTTGATCACGGGTGAAGAATCTATCCCATTGAGCCATTGTTTTTGCCATTGGCGTTAACTCTGGCCCTTCACTATTTGCACTGTGGCAGGCTTTACATTCTTTCTTGTAAAGGTGTTTTCCTTTTTTAGGGTTGCCGCCCTCTGCTGCCATGGCTGTACTGCCTAGGGTTAATATCACCGCAATTATTACGCCTAATTGTTGTATTGGTTTCATCATCTATCCCTCAAAAGTTGCTATTTTTATGCTGAAGCAAAATAAATCTTTATTTATCTGCCTTGTTAATGATGTTACCCAAAAGTGATAGATGATTATTTGATGTTGATCATATTCATGAGAAAAATCTAATTGATAAAAATATTGTTGAATAAAATCTAATAGATCTTTTTATAGCATTGCGACTTTTAAGAACAAATCAGTATTAGCGTTAGGCAATAAGGTGCGCTAGGAGGGGATGTTATATCTAAAGCAATAAGATAGAAGCGGTCAAACCAATTACATTGCACAATAAAAACAAGTTTAAAATGAAAAAAATCGCCCATATAGGCGATTTTTTTACCGTGAAATCAAAGTTTACTTTTCGTTCAGCTCATCAACTGGCAGCCAATTTACCTTAACACCCGCCTGTAAAAACATCTCTTGGCTGATTTTAATCTTATCCCCCCAACGAGATAGAAAGTCATCACTTTGTTCTGGGCAAAATACCCCTGTAATACCGGTTTGGATAATTTTAGCCGCGCAGTTAGGGCAAGGGAAATGCGTCACCCAAATATCACAGCCATCAAGGTCGCGCTTTGCGAACAAAATGGCATTTTCTTCAGCGTGCAGGGTTTTCAGTAATTTCATGTCCCGGTCGTCGGTTTCTGCACTATCAGAAATACCATGGGGATAGCCATTAAAACCCACTGATACAATGCGGTTATGTTTGGTGATCACCGCGCCCACTTGCGTGGAAGGATCTTTACTCCATGAGCCGACCAACTCAGCCATTTGAAAAAAACGTTTTGCCCACTTTGAAATCATAATGACTGCCTTCTACGTTAATTATTAAGCTAAGATGCTGATCTATCATACCTGATAAACTAAAGGAAATTTAGCACCTTATCAGGGTTATTTAGTTTGATATTCTTCAAGTAATTTACCCCAATGATGTAGATAAAAAGGATGCTTTGTCATCGTCAGTGCTAATTGCAATTCGGCTATCGCTTGTGGCATTTCATCTACTGCGGCAAACCCTAGCGCTAAACCATGGTGGGTATGGGCATTTTGCGGGTATTTTTCAACGGCAAACTGATAAACAAGCAAAGCATCTTCTAGCTTGGTTTTAGATTTTGCCAACGCAAGTAAAGAATCTACCGCGCTCACGTCAAAGCCATACTTATTTGATACTTGTTGAAAATACGTATATATCGCTTCTGGCCCAGCTTTACCAATAGTAGAATCTGGCTCAATAACGGTATGTACATCATTAAATATTTGCTCAATGGCATAAATCGTTGCCAATGCAGGCTGTGACATATAGTAAGAACCTTCAAACACCTTACTTTTCCATAATAAATTGCTGGGTGCTTGTTGCTTTAATGTCGTTACCAGCTTATCAAAATCGGCTATTTGTTTTTGCTCAAAATCACTATCGGCACGCGATAGAAATAGCATTCGTGGTTGTGCAAGCTTAGACAGAGCTGGAACCAAGTTTGGCGTGTCCTTCATGACTGAAAGATAATTTTCACTCAAAATAGGGCTAGCGACTATATAAGCATTAAATAGCTTCGGCCTTTGTATTAACGTAAACAACCCTAATGTAGCGTTCCCGGTAAATCCACTGAGTATTTTAAATCCATTGGTACGGTACTTCTTATCTATCGCAGCTAATAAGTCATCCTCAACATAGCTTAAAAATGCCTGCCCCTGCTCTGCATTAGTAAAGGTCTTCAGCTTACCTAAACCTGGATGGCCATCGGGCGCGGTAACAATAATGGTTTCTAACCACGGCCATCCACCGTTATGGCTCATCCAATGATGTAGCCCAGCTAAATAAGGTTGGCTTGCGGGATGAAAATCGATCAAAACGATATATTTTTTATCGGTATTTTCAGCATATTTATTGGGTAATGTGACCAAAAAATCTGCGCTGCCTTGATAACTTTTTGAAGTAACCTTTAAAGTATCAAGTGTTTGTTGCGCTATTGATTGAGGAGAGAATACCAGCAATAACAAGAGCAGCAGAGCCCATAAATACTGAGTTGGAGTTTGCTTCAACATATTAATCATGTTCGTTCCTTGAATGACTTACCTAGGGTCTGTTGATCTTTCAAGGTTGTTTTTGCAGCGAATTGTTGGCCATTTATACAAGGCAGAGGCTTTGCTGTGTAGTTATTCTACATAATAAGCCGATAACGAAGTAAAAATGGCCAACAAACGCTGTCCGAAGGATTCGGCTAAAAACGAATTACGCTTTGTTGAGTGAACTTTGCTTAGATTGCTAGGCTTCACTCCACTCGCCGCGCTTAATTCGTTTTTATCTCGAACAAAATTCCACCAGCAAAGATCAACAGCCCCTAGCACAGGTGATTATTTAATAGCTTATTCGCTTACAAACTAGCAGCTTATGAATAAGTTAACAAATATGAAAATCTAAGGGGTTTTGACTAGCCTTGCTACGCAATAAAGCATAGGATCTCATTATTAGCATCACCTTGGAGTCGCAAAGCATTATGAGTATTAGAGCTATCATCGTTGATACAGCGGGCACAACCACAGATCTTAACTTTATTCAGGATGTGTTATTTCCATATTCTAAAAAAGCCATGGCTGATTTTTTAACGCAAAACCAAGATAACGCCTTAGTGGATTATTGCATCAGCGATGTAAAAGATATTGCTTTAGAACCAGATGCATCGCTTGAACGTGTTACTGAAATTCTTAACCAATGGATTGAAGAAGACCGTAAAGTCACGCCATTAAAAACCTTACAAGGGCTAATTTGGAAGCAAGGCTATAATCGTTCTGAATTTAAAGGCCACATATACCCTGACTTTATTGACAACATTGAGCGTATTCTTGCAGCTAACATTCGTATTTACAGCTTTTCATCAGGGTCAGTTGATGCGCAAAAGTTGCTGTTCAGCCATACAGATGCGGGCGATTTAACCGCACATTTTAGTGGCCATTTTGATACCCGCACGGGTAATAAATTAGACAAACAAGCCTATAGCAATATTTGCAACACCATTAGTTTGAAGCCAAAACAAATGCTGTTTATCTCTGATATGGTTGAGGAGCTAAAAGCGGCTGACGCAGCAGGAATGCTAACCTGCCAAATGGTCAGAGAGCCTAATTCTCGTACTGCCAAGTTCAAAATCATCACCTCATTTGATGAGCTAAAATGCTAATTCACAGCAATAGTTAACCCATAACAAAACGACCTTAATGGTCGTTTTTTTATCGGCAAAATTTTTATTTCCTCAGTAAGCCATCAAATACTAGTTATAAGATCATCTAACACAATAATCTTATTCATTAAATTTATGGTTAGTGATAACAAAGCGAACTTACACGTTAATGTGCGGTTATATAATAGTTTGATATTTTGTGGCGGTTTTGAGGAATAAATTGGTTAAGGGCTAACGTATTTCTGCCCCATTCCTTGTTTGATTCTTTAGTGAACTCAACTTTATTACACCACTTTTGGCATAGATTTGTTAATGTATACCAAAAGTTTAAAAGGATACTTTAGATGGATCTAGACAAGGCATTTATGCTTAAAGCATTGGAGGTATCTCGGGCTGCTCTGCCTGAGTGCCAACCAAATCCTCCGGTAGGTTGCGTTCTCGTTCTAGGCGGGCAAGTCATTGCCGAAGGATTCACACAAAGAATTGGTGGCAACCATGCTGAGGTTGAAGCGATTAGTGCTTATGATGGCCCTATGGAAGAAGTGACTGCATATGTCACTCTTGAGCCATGTTCATTTGTTGGCAGAACTCCGGCATGTTCTTCTGTAATCATTAAATCAGGAATTAAGAGAGTTGTAGTTGCTATCCTAGATCCTGATGAAAGGAACAATGGAAAGGGTCTTTATGCTCTAAAGAAAGAGGGCATAATAGTGGATATCGGTGTCGCTTCAAAAGAAGTTAGTGAATTTTTGTATCCTTATCTTGGAAAGTCATAATTAACCTCGCATAAGTTCCTAGCGAGGATGGTGATGTATTACAGGATTTTGCCCCAAAATTGGCTAGGTGGTTAACCCATTTATGCCCCAAAGCGTTTTTCATTAGCAGCAGTAATCGATTACTAATCCTTATTTGAAAACACCTTCAATAAGGTATTAATTGCTTATGAGGGCCACTTAGTTCGAACTTAGCCCAACATCTAAAAAACCGATTTAAACATTGTCGTTTTTGTTCAATCTTAGCGAGCAGACATTGCTTATTATGTGTGACATACGAAAGCGAGGCACTTTTTAGATAAAGATGGAAGGCTTTCCAGTAAATCAAAAAATTAGGTAAAAAGCGATGTTAGAAATTAAACCAATCGAAAATCTAGAAGAAATCAGCACACTAAAGCAAGCATATTTTGCACAATCAACAGCACCTCTTGATGGTATGTGGCACTTTGGATTTGTACCCATGTCTACACACTTTGGGTTTTATGAACAAGAAACCCTAGTTGGATACTGCTGCATCAATGGCGAAGGTTATATGTTGCAGTTCTACCTGAGTAATGATACTAAAATGGATGCAAAAGAACTGTTCACGCTTATCGCAGAACAAAATAACTCAGTCATTGGGGCTGTAAATGGCGCATTTGTCAGTACAGCAGAGCCGCAGTATCTATCACTTAGCCTTGATAACGCATCAGCAGTGAAGGTTAATTCTCTGATGTACAAGCAAAAAGAGGCGAGTAAGCAAAGCACTATTCCAGGGTTTGAACTAAAGCTAGCAGAGTCAGGGCAACTGGAGCAATTTGTTGAGTTTGCAGCCACTACTATCGGTGCACCAGAGCAGTGGCTTACAGGCTACTTTGGTAACCTGATTAATCGTAAAGAGTTATTCGGTTATTGGAGCGAGAATGAACTTATTGCAACGGGCGAGTGCCGTCTGTTTGATGAGTACCAAACGGGATATGCAGACCTTGGCATGATTGTCGCTCAATCACAACGTGGAAAAGGCATTGCTACTCAAATGCTTAACTGGCTAGTTAACTCAGCTAATCAGCGTGGTTTAACGCCTATCTGTTCTACTGAGAGCAGTAATGTAGGTGCACAAAAAGCCATTAAACGTGCGGGTTTATCATCTTCAAACCGCATTGTTCAGGTTGAATTTAACAACAAATAACTTGTTATCCCTCTTGCTGTTGTAAGGGGGATTTTGGTTTACGACGATCTGACTTATAGTACCCTTAATCAATAAACCTAACGGAACTGGTTATGATCCATTGGCTAAAGTCGCCAAACTCACCATGTGTTTCCCAATATGTAGAATGCTATTGGTTGATTGATAAGCGCCCTGATTCAGAGACTTATCAATTCCCAAAGCTCAACCCTGACCCATCGGCACATTTGATTCTTTCACCTAACAATCAAGCCTACTCTTATGACCTGAACCCGAGCATAGCGAAGGGAGAAGGCAGCCATTGGCTTTATCCACATCGGCAGACCTTTGAATTAGATCACTCTAAGCCATTTGTTCATCTTGGTATCAAGTTTCGTGTCGGCGCTCTTTACTGTTTACCCGATTTTTCTGCCAATCCTTTGGCACTAGATGAAGTGGAGTCAGTGGAAGACTCAACATTGTTCAAGCAATTAGGTATGGATGAAAGCAGACTGATTGAACTGGCTCGAACCAATCCACAGCAGTGTGTAGAGCAGTTAGATACGATGCTGTCGCCTTGGTTGGAACAGTGCACCGAAGATCAGCACAGTAAAATCACTCGCAATGTACTTAAACATCTAGACCAGAGTACGATATCTGAGCTGGGTGAAAAACTGTATTGTTCACAAAGAACCCTAGAAAGAAGCTTTCAACGCACCACAGGGCTTACCCTTAAACAGTGCCAGTCGATGAATAGATTAGAAGCAATGCTAGAGTATCTCTATCAACGTGAATCGACTGAACTAGATTGGGTTGAAGTTGTCTTCAAATTTGGTTTTAGTGATCAACCTCACTTGATCCGCCACCTTAAAAAACAGCTTGGCTTTACACCTAAAACTTATGAGAAAGAGCGAGGGTTGACGATTGATGTCTATGGTGGTGTTAGTTCAAAATCAAAGTTAGGCTGATGGAACTATTCAATGGGCACTAACGCATTACAGAACCTAATCTAAAGTGATAGTATTGACGTGATTATTCTAGCTCGCTTTTGTCCAAAAGTGAGTTAACTTCTGTTCTGGTTTAGCTTTTGCCACAGCCATCAATGATGCTAAATCGAAGAAACAAAAATTCAGGTGCAGATGAGCCAGCGAGTATCCAAAACATGGATGTGCTTGCGGCGTCTCGCTGGATTATCTGCACATAAGCGAGCCGCAGGCTTTTAACTACAATGAAGATTCGACTTTAAACACAAATCCCAATTCCAACTCAACCAAATGTTATAAGCCCAAAATGCCAACGCCTTCATTCGAAGGCCTACACACTTTTGTCCAAAAGTGCGTTTAAAAATGCTCAGACATGATTATCAACAAATGACGTTCATACTCAGGTAAATTTATAACCACAGTAAAAGTTAGCTATTATTTATTCAATGGAAATGCCGCTGAAAAACATTTTTTAACCAAAAATGAGTAACCATATTGGCTTTGCTTATCAGGCACAATTTCTAAAATCTCATAATCGTTTAGCTCAACAACATGAGCATCTTCCGCTTTGTCACAACGGGAAAAAGTATCGGCCTCAAAGTTAAAGGCAAAATACCCAATCGCTTTGCGAACCCCAAGATAATAATCTTGATGCACTTGCTTAAAATCAATTTCATCGGCGTTGATATCCACATGGACGTCAGCATCATCATTGGCCAAAGCCTTCTCATCTATAGCTGAATCAGCTTGCTCAAGCTGAGCTAACACCTCCTCCCTAACCTGCTGATCATCGTCAATTAACACCTGAGAGATATGGCTTTTAGGATCATCTATTTCATCTTCTAAATCTAATCCGATTAACATCCATAAATGATAAAGCACGATAACGGATAAAATCACCCTAATGATAAAGGTCATACGATGAAAAGCTTGATAAGCAACAAGCTTAGGAGCATGAATACCCAAGGGTTTGAGCAGCCACATCAACACAAAATACATCGGCGACATGATCTGCACGACAAACATGACAATACCGCTAATAATGATAAACCAGGCAGGAATGTACAGCAGAATGGCAAAGTTATGGGTGTAATTGAAATGCTGCGCAGGCACACCAACCACTTCATTCACGACGGCACTGGCATTCGCTAACGCAAAATTGGCGATAATGGCATAAAACAACAGCAATACCGCTTTGCCTGCCAGGCTATGCCAAACCTTTTCAAAAACAGGCCAAAACTCTAATAAGATTGCCAATAAGCTAATTGTGGCAACCCAAGCTAAAGGCTGTTTGAGCAACAATAGCAGTATAGCGAGTAAATAAAATTTTTGCGCCAGTGATAACTGATCTCTAATTGCAACAATCCGGCTAAAAAACTGTTGAAATAACAACTTAGGCATTAAGGTAGGCTTAGGTAATTTAAACGATTTTATTCTTGCAAACATGGCTACCAGACTCATTTTTACCAACGCAGCCACCTATTCACAAAGGCATTTGATGGGCCGCTAATCCATTTGATAACAAAACAATAGCATAATACTTGTTGTCAGTATCAATGGTTGCTAAATTGGTCGCAAGTTAAACAGTTGTTTAAAATTAACGTTTACCGTCAAATACAAGGACAAACCATGGAAGATTTTATTGCAACGCATCCGATACATATAAGAATA
>NZ_JAPJEE010000005.1:196562-239629 GCF_030731885.1 Shewanella sp. ULN5 | reverse complement strand
ACTTACCTTCAGCGAACTTTTCTACTAATTGTTGTTCTAATTGTTCACCGCTAAGGTCGTCCCATGGGGTGGCTTGGACAGCCAAAATACTGCTACTGAATAGCAATAGACTTAATAAGCGTGAATAAAATTTACAATGCTTCATTGTGGCACCTTGAATAGTTTTGAATGAAAACATTCAAATGGAATCGTTAACAAACTAAACCAAGCTTAAACCATTAATAACCTTACAAATGGTAAGTACTTTACAAAGAGTCAATCTGAGAATCACACATTTAGAAATCGAATAATGATTCGTTACAAAACTATGATTTGTGACACATTAGAGGGAATCGCCATCGAAAAACGGCTAATCTACATCGGTTGTAAAAAGCATTTAATTTAAACGCTTGGCTGGATTGGTCCAAATGAAACAGTTAAAAATCAAAAAGATAGAGCAGACACTTGCATATGCAGGGGTTGAACAGGAAATTATTTCTGCACTTAATGGTAATGTACTCAAAAGAACATTAAAAAAAGGCGAACTTTTTCCGCTAGATAAATCAGTAGGCATGCTGTTTATCGACGACGGATTTATAAAAGAATCTCTAGTCAGAAAAAGTGGTGATTTCGTCACCATGTTCATTTGGAGCGACCATCAAATATTGGTCCCTAACTACACTTGGTATGATTTTGAAGATGTTGAAATTCTCTATGAAGCACTCTGTGACACTGAATTAACCATCTATCCCCAGAAATCGGTTTACCAACTTTGCTCTAGCTCTATGGCGCTGTTTGATTTCTTTATCAATCGTTCACAAATGTCGTTAAGTGCAACCAGAGAATTCTGGGTTGTTGCTAATAAGGTAGGAAAGCATGACACATTGCTTATCTATTTAACCGTCACTTTTTCTGTTTTATCTCATAAAGGAAAAAACACCTTACCAATTTCAATGGCAGATTTATCAAGCGTAACAGGCTGCAGCCGCCAGCACTGGTCAAAACTGTTAGGCGAACTAAGAGATCAGCAAATCATTGAAACGAGTTACGGTTCAATTACCTGTTTAGATATCAAAAAACTCACTAATATGTGTGACCCAGACTTGTTGGTTATATTTGCCCGATATTTTCAAGAGTAATGAGCTTGATTTAGATAACCATACAAAAACGAAGACAATATTTTAAGATTATTAATCAATAATATAGATTGTTTTCAAGCCATTTTTATAAAAATAATGTCTTAGTTGAGTTCAAATAGTCTTCGTTGTCATTCCACGAAAACTGTGCGCTATGTTACCTTTAATTATTCTCGACTATGTTATGACCTGGTCAACTGAATTCGGACAACTTAGGGGCGTGTTGAACTTTGCTGTGCACATCTTACTCAGCAATGCATCGGCAGCCACAGCCACATTATAGTAAACGCCAGTGATACTATACTGGCTTAATTTCTTGTTATTTTATTATATATTGTTGATATTAAAGTAAGTAATTAATCCTCCTGAAAGCATTGTCAACCGGATGTCGATACTTGTAGAAGCACCAATCCATACTTTCTTTGTCGATATCTTGTCCATAATTTCGCTTTGGTATAACGGTTTCCCCACCTTTTGCTTAAACATATGCCCTTAAAGCGTCGTTGTCATATCCTTTACCAGCGATAAATACGTTCCCTCCCTAAGGTGGTCAACAAGACTCTCGGCACGCGCAATATCATTTTCTCTGGCTTTCTGATATCTCGAATTAGAATGGTAATCCACCACAATCCACGACCAAATGAATTTTCGTTGCCTTACCGCTGCGACTCTTTCCAATACACTCACTATCGGGTGTCGCTGCTCCAGTGTAACCCTCCCTTAAAATCAAAAAGTTTCTTTCTTATAAAAATCTCCAACAATTTGCCATCAAAAACGAGAAATCAACTGAACAGGGTAACAAAGGTGATTTAGTTATTGCACATCATCCGCTGCTTTAAGGATGTACATGCCAATAACAGATTAACATAGCCAGTTTTTGTCATTGGCGGGGGGAGCTTAGCGTTGTTGTGTTGTTTAATGTCATGGGTAACAGGGCTTAATACCACTTATAGAATTGAGTATATATGTGTAAGCAGAGTCCCAGTGGCATGACCATTTTTTGGGGGGAAAGGCGCTAAAGTTGACTCAGTAATCCCAAAATATCTGTTTTCTGATTTTCACTTCAATGCATTATCATTAAATCAAACCACTCAAATTGAGAGATAAATTAAGCGCTAATTAGTGATTAATTTTCAGTTTAGTTATAAAGTAACCATCATCTATTTGGGATGTGTCTTTCTTTGCCAATGAGTGTCACCGGAGTTATCAGCGCCCATATCGCGGGCGTTTTAAGCTAATTCTCCGGGAATTGGTTGATTACTCACGCCAATGGTAAATCTTCAGCAGGGTTAAAAATTGCTGTCGGGATCTTTGTTCATTAAGCAGATACTTAATAAGTCTTTTAAGCAAAAAATTACCTAGTTGAATTAATTTCACCAGCATGGGTGGGCAATGCAGAGCTTTTTGCCGTTTAAATTTATGCTAATATGCGTGGGTCTTTGATTAACGTTCATTATTGTTTTTTTATTGGGATATTTATGCAAATTATTATTTTAGAAAATGCAGAGCAAGTTGCGAGCGGTGCAGCTCAATGGGTTGCAGAAGTCATCAAACAAAAAACAAATCCTGTTTTAGGTCTTGCAACGGGTAGTACGCCAATTAGTTTGTATAAGCAGTTAGTGGAATATCATCAAAAAGGCCAATTAAGCTTTGAAAATGTGACTACATTTAATCTTGATGAATATCATAATATTGAAGCAGAAAATCCACAAAGCTATCGTACTTTCATGAAACAAAATTTGTTTGATCATGTCAATATTGATCAAGAAAAGACATATTTACCAACTTGTCGTAATGATCAAAATCCTCGCGTGCAAGGTCTTGCATACGAAGAACAAATTAAAAATGCGGGTGGCGTAGATTTACAAATTTTAGGTATTGGTGCAAATGGCCATATCGGTTTTAACGAACCGACTTCAAGCTTAGCGTCGCGTACTCGAATTAAAACCTTAACCAAGCAAACGTTACAAGATAACAGTCGTTTATTTAAAAAAGACGAATATCAACCAACTATGGCAATGACCATGGGGATAGCAACTATTCTTGATGCACGTTATGTATTACTTATGGCAACGGGCAAGAATAAAGCCGCTGCGGTTAAGCAAATGATCACCGGTCCTGTAACGGCTATGTGTCCAGCGTCAGCCTTACAAATGCATGAAAATGCAATTATTCTTATCGATAAAGATGCCGCTAGCGAATTAACCGAGCAAGAATATTTTCAATGGGCAAACCAAGAGCACCAAAAAATTAATCAAACCTTTGGACTATTCATTTAACCGGTTTGACCTATGCCAGGGTTAACCTGACATATTGCCTCTTAAAAAGTCATGTTGATTAACATGACTTTTTTTATGGGAAAATTTTATTGCCATCTTTATGCAGGTTGCAGGTTTGGAATATTTAGAAATGCAGCGGGTAATTTGTACGCTGAGTGTTGAACGCATCCCCCATTTTTGACTAAGCTCACCTCGTTATGACACACAACAACGGTTAACTCATTCCATTGCAATTGGTTAATAGCATTTAAGCCAATGTTGTAAACATGGGCAAGGGAGTTAGGATTATTACATTGGCTTTCCCTCATCCCCGCTAACCTGATATTCTTAACGCACAATGGGTTTTTAGACAGTGAACATGGAAAAATCAGCGTTTCTTGATGCAATGAACATTACTCGTTGGCGCAGTGCCGACAAGCCGGGTAAACCTTTTTTAGTATTGCATGATATAGATGCTGACTTGTCGGCGCAGTCGTTTATTGAACAGGTACTTGGGCTGGTTAATGTGACGCTAGATGAGTGTGATTTTGACTGTGAAATGCACAAAGGCCCACAGGTTGTTTGGGATATGCGTAAAACCAAACGTCGCCCACGGGTCGCCTGGCTGGTTACCGCTCCGCTTAATGATGTGATGCAAAATGGTGATGAAAAACGTCAACTTTGGCAACAAATCTGTCAGCTCCTAAACACTCGCCAAAGTGAGCGTTAACAGGGCTGCACTCATACCTCTGCAAGTGAATTAACCTTTGTGTTCATAATTTTTCATATTCATTTTTTATCAATTCATATCAAGCACAATAGCCATTCATAAGTTTTCCCTATAGTCATCCTATCAATAATAAGTGGTAAACATAGGGTGATAATTATGAACAAAATACATCAACTAACTCAATCTGTTTTACTTGGCAGCTTGCTTTTATCAGCTGTGCCATTTGCGTTTGCCGCAGATGATGCCGACGTATTTGGCGGTAAAATCAGCGGTAACATGACTTTTGCATCTGATTATGTTTTTCGTGGTGAATCTGAAACGATGGACGGCGACGTTCCTGTGGTACAAGGCACCTTAGGCTGGGCTAACGATGATGGGTGGTATACTGGCGTTTTTGCTTCTAATATTAAGTTTGCCGATCCTAATTTAGAAATTGTAACCGCACCATATATTGGTAAAGCTGGCGAGTTCGGCGAAAGCGGCATTACCTATGATGTGATGGTCTTTTCTTACCTTTATCCGGGTGCCTCTTATTCAAACTACACTGAATTATGGATTAAAGTGGGCAAGCAGTTTGGCCGTGCCAACGTGCAACTAGAAGTGACACCAACGGTTGATGACTGGTTTGGTGTTGATGGCTGGCAAGGTGTGAACTACGCAGTACACCCAAGTTATCAATTCGACAGTGGCTGGAAAGTGTCAGGCAGTGTCGGTTACCAAGATTTAGATGGCGAGGGGGCAGAAGGTTGGGGACACTGGAACCTTGGTGTCAGTAAAGCCTATGCAGGGATTAATTTTGACGTGCGTTATCATGGCAGCACAGTTGATTCTGATCATAAAGTGTATGGTACCCAAACTGAAATTTTTGATGATCGCTTCGTTGTCGGTATTAACAAAAGTTTCTAACCTGCAATAGCCGCTTCGCGGTAAATATTGTTAGTGGATCTGAAACGTCACTCCCTTAGTGATATTCAGGTCCATTTTTTTAGGCTTTTTTTGCTACCAGCTACTCATTCCTTTGATATCTTTATAGGCAAATATGAAAAATTATGAATAATAACGGGTATCGATTTCACTCTATCTGGAAAATGAAATGGCACATACTGGGTTAGCAAGTACTGTACTCGTAGTTGATGATGAGGCGGTAATACGTGCACGGCTAAAAGGTTACTTTGAGCGTGAAGGTTATCGGGTACTTGAGGCCGCAGATGGTGAAGAAATGTGGCAACAGTTTGCTAAACAACATATAGATTTAGTGATGCTAGATGTGAATTTACCCGGTGTTGATGGCTTAAGTTTAGCCCGTGATCTTCGCAGCCGTTCAGATGTCGGTATTATTTTGGTTACTGGTAGAGATGAAACCATAGATAAAATTGTTGGCCTTGAAATGGGCGCCGATGATTATGTCACTAAACCGTTTGAACTAAGAGAGTTACTCGTTAGGGTTAAAAACTTGCTTTGGCGGATTTCGTTAGTAAAAAAAGCCCAGCAGGAAGTGGTAGAGCAATTTGAAAAATGTGACGACTTAATTGTTTTCGACCAATATGTTTTAGAACTCAATAGCCGTAAGTTATCTCGCGGTGATGAAGTGATTAAACTCACCAAAGCGGAATTTGAGCTACTGACGGCTTTTGCTTTACACCCACAACAGGTGTTATCTCGCGAACGTTTAATGCAGCAAACAAGTCATCGGAATGAAGATGTCAATGACAGAACCATAGACGTGATTATCCGCCGTTTACGCAATAAGCTTCAGGCGGATTTATTTGTTACCGTCCACGGTGAAGGTTACTTATTTGCCACTAAGGTTGAAGACTAGGCGAGACGACACGATAGACTGGATAAAAGTCAGCAGGGGCCAAGCTATTCTCAAGTGCTTTAAAGGACACCTTACCTTGTGATAGCTTTTGTATTTGCGGGCCTATGTCACCGAAGGGCGCTGCTCCTTCAAGCTGTTTTACTACCACATCAATGGCTAACTTACCTTGTAACACCACTTGATCATCTGTGCTAAAAGCCACTTTATTTCGATACAGTCCGCGTAACGTGGCGGGAGATAAATAGCTACTGACTAATTTTACCTGCTCAGTTAATTGTTTATGCTGTAAAGATCCTATTGCTGCCTCAATGGCCACCGCACTTCCTAAAATATAATCGGGAATATGATCATTGAGTAAGTGATGTAATTGGTCACGGTAAAGGTTGCGGTTATTATCTGTGTGGCGGATAGAGGACACTTCTACCGGACTGTTAGCTATGGCATCAAGAATACCAAGCTCAACCCAACTGCTACCGCCCACACCTTCCGGGCCAGTTAATAGTGCTACTTTAACCGATTTATCTGTTGGGGGCTTTGGTTGTGCTTGGCTAATAAAATTGCCTGCAATCCAGCCCATTTGATACCAATTCACGCCAACGCGAGTATTTATGATAGGGCTATTAAGCTGATTGACTAAGGCAATAATTGGTTTATTGATTAATCCTTTATAATGCTTAAGTAAATCAGGGCTGACAGTGCCAAGTAAAATTGCATCAAACGGCTCTGTTAAACAGTGTTCGAGTTGCTTTAGTTGCTTATCTTTGCGGTAATAACTGCCAGCTTCAAATAACTCAAGATTAATCCCTAATTGGTTGGCATGTGACACCAATCCATAATCGATGCCTATCCAATAAGCATCTTTAAGGTGGGGGACGAGTGCACAAATACGCCAGTTTTTTTGGGCAGACGTTAAGGCGTTATAATGGATTTTCTCAGTGGTTTGAATTTTTTGGTTAAATGGGGTTCGTCGCTCTAATGACCAATGAGTGTCGTTTTTTGCTTCAACAAATGATGAAGTTGTCCCTAAACAAAAAATGAGTATATAAATGAGTTGTCGCATCTTATTGTCTCTATTAGGGTGTCTAGGCCGTTAAGTAAAACACTGTGATTTTTGTCGAGTAGATTGTAACAGTTTAAGGAATGAATGTGAGTGCTTTATCACTATCAGGTAAGAGCTTAGTTGGTCGCCTCATGTTGGCCTTTAGTCTGTTAGGACTGCTATTACTATTATTAGTTAGTCTGGGCAGTTTATCTTTGTATTGGGTCAAATTAGCCGATCAGTATTTATATGAAGAAGCCTTACCCGCCTCGGAAGCGGCCAGACAACTTATGCAGTCGTCTAATGCTTTACTCGACAATGCCCAAGGGCTTGAGCGAGTTGAAGAAGAAGCTCAGCGAGCATTTTTAGGGCGTAAGCTCTCTTTAGAAAGCACCAATTTACTCGCGGCAATTGAGCGGCTTAACGCGTTAAATGTGCAAGGTAATCATAACAGCAAAGATAATAACTTAGCCTTGCTTGCGGGTGAAATTATTCACGACTTATCGGTTTTAGGACGTCAAGTAGGTGCACGCTTAGCATTAACCGCACTATTAGATGATAAAGGCAGTGACCTTGCTGAAGCGGCCCGTCGAAGCGGCATATTGCTTGAAGCCGAACAAGCGGTAGTCGACTCGGCTATTTTAGCCAAATTAAGCTTAGCCTACCCGCAAGTGGCAGGTGAGGCGCAAAGTGCCCATCTGCTCGACACCATTATAGAACAAGATTTAGATATCAGAGAACGCTTAAATAGGGCGTTAGCACTGATCAACCATATCGCATTGGTGGGTCAACTTTTACAGTCACCCGAGCAACAACTTGGGTTGAATAAAGTATTAGACAGCATGACGCGGGTGCTTTATCAATCGGGATTTCGCCCTAAAATAAGCGGTCAAAATGTTGCAGGCGCCCCGCTTAATTCCGCCTCTGGAGTAGATGTTTCAAATCATGTAATGGATAAGCAAATTGATTTAATGCCACTTGAATTACTTAAAGGGCTGGTACGTGATCCAGCTAGGGCAACTGAACTCGAGCAAGAATTAGTTTTGCTGAGGGACGTGAATATTGGTTTACGCTTACAACAGCAATATGCACAAGTGTTGGCGAAGCAAAATGCTCAGTTAATGCAGTTAACCGACAAATTAAGCCAGTTAAATAAGTCGGTCGATGGCGCGATGAAAGCCCAACAAATTCAAGCAGACAATGCCCGCCGTGATTTTTTACAACAACTTCTTTGGGCAAAATCGGGTTTGTGGGCCACCGGCGTATTGATGTTTATTATCATGATGCTAGTGGTATATCGGGTGATTTATAAAGGCATTGCCCTGCGCCTAAATGAAGCGACGACAGCATTATCGCAATTAAGCCTAGGTAATACCGAGGTTGTGCTCGATCCCCATGGCGATGATGAGCTGACAGCTATGGCTTCAGCTATTGAAGCATTTAAGCAAAAAACCACCCAAAATCAAGCGTTGCAAGTCGAGTTACAAACTACCGCATCAGAATTGATTGTGCATAAAGCCTCATTAGAAAATACCGTTCAGGCGCGCACCATAGAATTAGCCGAAACCAACCGTCAATTAGATGCCGAAGCAAAAGGGCACTCGGCCGCAAGGGAGATGGCAGAGCAGGCCAGTAATGCTAAATCATTATTTTTAGCTACCATGAGCCATGAAATTCGCACGCCATTAAATGGGCTTTTAGGCACGTTAACGTTATTAAGTCACTCTCCTTTGCCGCCAGCCCAAAAGCAAATGCTGGCTTTGTCTCAATATAGCGGCACATTACTGCAAACCGTATTGAACGATATTTTAGATTTTTCGCGTTTAGAGCAAGGCAAGTTAACTAATGAGCCGCGACCCGTTGCGTTAAATGATCTGTTAGATGAAGTGATGGCTGTGATGATGTCGGGTGCGGGGCTGGCTGGATTATCTTTATCGTTAAACTGTCAAAACTTGCCGCACTGGGTGCATGTCGATGGCCCTAAACTGCGACAGGTATTGTTTAATTTGTTGGGTAATGCAATTAAGTTTACCCCAAAAGGTGGTGTGGAATTAAGTGTGGCTGTGGTTGACCAAAGGCTCACTTTTGCTGTGATTGATAGCGGAGTTGGCATTAGTGACACCGCGATGGAACAATTGTTTATCGCATATAGTGCTCAACCGAATCAAGGGCGCACCCGTGGTACTGGTTTGGGGCTGGCAATTTGTAAAGAATTGGTCGCATTGATGAATGATTTCGACAATAACTGCGAAAACAATCTCGATAACGCCAGCCAATGTATTCGCGTGGATAGCCAAGTGGGTAAGGGCTCAACATTTAGCTTTAGCTTACCGCTTATTATGTGTAATCAAGCCGATGAGTTAAGCCGTATCGAGTTGCCAAAGGTGACGCCTAAAAATCTGTTGGTCATTGAAGATAACAAAGTCAACGCCATGGTCGCTCAAGGCTTTTTAGCTCACCTTGGGCATCAGTCGATATTGGTTGAAAGCTGCGCCGAGGCAAGAGCGGTTTATCGGCAGGATAACGCCGATCAGTTTGATGCGATTATGCTTGATATTCAGTTAGGTGACGGCTCGGGCATTGAGTTACTGGCTGAGTTAACACAGATTGCGCAATCGGCGCAGGTGAGGGCAAATATCGCCGCTTTTACTGCCCAAGTGCAAGATGATGATATGCAGCTTTATAAAGCAACAGGGTTTGATTCGGTACTCGAAAAACCATTGAATATGCAGGCTTTAGCAGGATGGATTGGGGTGGCCAGTGAGGCATTTCAAACCGAGACGCACAGTGTAGGTGCAGCATCGGCTCCCCACTCGGCATCGGCTTATCATGGTGAAGTGAACTCCAATACTACTGATGCCGACAGCCTAGTTGCAGGTAGCACCATTAAGGCCAAGCCTAATCGCTATCCAGTATGTAAACCAACAGCGAGTTTGCTTAATGAGCAACAAATTACTGAGGACTTAGAATACTTAGGGGCGGATGCGATAGCTGAAATGCTCACCTTGTTTAAAGCCAGCAGTACCGCACAGATAGCGGCATTAGCTAACTTACCTGCTAACAGTAGCGAATTATTACATGGTTTAAAGGGCAGTAGTGCCAGCATGGGGTTAGTTGCGTTAACTCAGCTATGTCAGCAATTGGAAACATGCACCTTTACCAATGAAGAATACCAAGCGTTACAACAATTATGGCAAGACTCAATGGATGCCGTTTCAGTCAAGTTATCTGATGTCAGCAGATAGCATGAATAAAAAAACACCGAGCAAGCTCGGTGTTTTGGGTCTTTGGGGGAAGGATAAAACTAACTTACTTGTAAAGCATCACAATCACTGGCAACCCAAGCCTGGGTAAGTCTGGCAAGAGCGGCATAAAAATTACCGCTATCAACCGTCATTACCTTATCGGTAAACTGAGGTAACCAAGCATTCAAATATTGGGCGATAAAGGCCTGTTGTGTTTTATCGTCACTGCAACAGGCTTGGTGGGCGACGTAGGCTAAAATGACTGCGATATGATCAGCAGGTTCAGGAAACTCACTTTGTACAGTCAATTGACTTTGTTGTAAAAAAGTCTTCATTTGCTGATGTTGTTCACCAAATAACAATATTTCATCGCTGGCGTCATTATCGCCAAGGTATAAGCTGGCATAGGGACTTGCGCTATGTTTAGTGCCGACTAAAAACAATCCGCAATAATCAGCAGCAAGCTCTAATAACGCCCGATCAGTATTTAGCGTATTCAACACTGAATTTAAGCTAGCGATGTCTTGTGCCAATAACGGATCGCTGGCCAGTTGAGCAAAGAAGGCTTGAGCTTGACTGGATGTCAGTTCATGCAATAGTTGCTGATCAAGCTCTTTAGCAAAAAGCGATGAGAGCAGTCTGTATACCATCGCGCGGCCCTGGTTCATTGGGGTGGCATATACTTGCTTATCAGTCATCTATGTAATCTCCTTTGACCCAATTCAGGTCGATTCTATCTAGAGGGTTATTTAGCCCCAATGGAAAATGTGGTGCTAAATAACCTCAGTTAACGGCTAATTGTGTGAACTACACTTGTGTTTCAATTGGGCCACTAAACGAGCTGACCTCTGGCACTTTGCCCTGATACTTTTCAAAGTTAACCAAACAAGTATAGGCTGCGCAAGCTTGGGCTAGCTTGGAGGTGCCAATATCTTGAGTCAAGGTATTTGGGTCACCATAGCTACATAATGCACCAATTTCATTGCCACCTTGTTTGCTGCCATCTTTGCCAACAGGACCGTACCAAGCACCTTCGTGAATACGAATAACACCAGGCGGGAAGCTGTCTGACACTACTGCGCCAGCAAGCAATTGACCACGGTCGTTAAATACCCGCACGATATCACCGTCTTTAATACCACGTTGTTTGGCATCGGTTGGGTTTAAGTAAACTGGCTCACGCCCTTTTACAGTGTAGGTTGCACGGTATTGCTCTGATTCACACATTTGCGAATGTAAACGCTTATCAGGGTGACAAGATTGCATCCACACAGGGTACTTATCTGAACCGGGTCCACCATGGCTGCGTTCAGATTTTTCCATCCAAGTTGGGTGGCCTGGACAATCATCATAGTTAAACTGAGCGATTTTTCGGCTGAATATCTCAATCAAACCCGATGGTGTACCAAGTGGCGCCATTTCAGGATCGTTTCTAAAATCAGCGTGACGAGTCCAAGGTTGACCTTCACCGAAGTGAACATAACCGTCTTTCCAGAAGGTATCGAAATCTGGCATGTCAAATTTGCCAGCATTGTCTGCTTTACACTCGTTATATAGCTTTTTAAGCCAATCAAACTCAGACATACCACGGGTGTACTCTTGCTCTTTACCCATGATTTTGGCAAATCGAGTAAAGATTTCAAAGTCAGATAAGCTTTCAAATAATGGCTCAACCATTTTTTGCATCGCTAATACGCCACGGTTAGCATAACTGCCATAGACATCAATATCATTGCGTTCAAACGTGGTACAGGCTGGTAACACGATATCAGAGAAACGGCATGTCGCCGTCCAGTTCATATCAATAGTGACCACGCATTCAAGCTTTTTGAATGCTTGCTTCATTTTGTTTCTATCTTGATGATGGTTCCAAGGGTTATTCCCCGAAAATACCATCATTTTGATATCTGGATAGGTCACTCTTGCGCCGTTAGCGTCGATGGTTTTACCCGGCTCTAATATGGCATCAATCCAGCGCGCAACAGGGATAGTGCTACTTGCGCCTTTGAAGTCATTATTATCAAACAGCGGCTTTTGGCCTTCATCTAAATTACGTGGAAATGCCCCAGGTGCAGCGGCGCCAGATGAGGGCACGCCAATACTTGAGTAATGGTGGCCATAGCTGATACCACCGCCAGGTAAACCAATTTGGCCAATCATAGTGGCTAACACAGCAGCCATCCAATAGGGTTGCTCACCGTGTTGTTGGCGTTGAATACACCAGCCCATCATGATTTGGGTACGACCTTTAGTCATTACCTTGGCTAAATCACGAATGATTTCAGGAGTCACGCCAGTAATCTTACTGGCCCATTCTGGGGTTTTTACAATGCCATCGGACTCACCTAATAGATAAGGTAGGAAGTGTTCAAATCCTAGGCTGTAACCTTCGATAAACTTTTTATCATGCAGGTTTTTGATCACCATTTCGTGGGCAATACCCAGCATCAATGCCACGTCAGTTTGTGGATTGACATACAGTTGCTCGCAGCCCAAATACTGCTGCGTTTTAGTGACCACAGGGTCAATGCTGATCACGCGGATTTTACCTTGCTTAACCTTCTCTTTCAGCTGCGCAAGGTAGCCATATGACTCGTGGGTTTCAGCATTCCAACCCACTTGCAGGTTTTTATAAGGGTCGTTAGACCATAAAATAATCGTGTTTGATTGTTCAAGGATTAACGGCCATGACGTGCCCTGGGCGTATACCTCAGTCGACCCTAAAATGTACGGTAATATGGTTTGCCCAGCACCGGTAGAGTAGTCGCCAATCTTTTTAACAAAATTACCGTGCATGCCTACAGCGCGTTGCATATGGCTAGTGCTTGAGTGCAGCTGCCCCGTTGCGCGCCAACCAGTTTGCCCCGCATGTAAGCCTGATGGCCCATACTTAGTCTGCACTTCGTCTAATGAGTCTTTGAACAAGTTCAGTGCCTTGTCCCAGGTGACGCGAACAAAACGAAAATCACCACGTTGTGAAGTATCGCTTTTATGACCATTTAATAAAAAGTCTAAACGCACCATAGGGTAACGAACGCGTGATGGGTTATACACCAACCCTTTAACGCCGTTAATCATGTCGGTTGGATATTTGTCTAAGTCAAACGGGATAACTTGATCAATGACGCCATTTTTACGCTTCATTTTGAATGCGCCAAAATGTGAGCCGGTTGTTAACCAGTCATCATTAGCCATGGTTCCCGCTGCGGCCAAAGCCTTAAATGGCGCTAGCACTGATGCACTGCTTAGGCTAACAAATGAAGTTGCTGCTAAGCCTTTTAGAAAGTCTCTTCTGTTCATAATGATGTCCTATTAGTGCGCTGACTTGTCGAAAGTAGATGAATGTTCCTGTAGGTACTTTTGCACAAGTGCTTGGGTATCTTGGTCCATATTGACGAACGCTATCATTCCTTGAAACATACCAGGCCAGCTGTTGGCATCAAAATGCGCTTCAGCAGGTTGGGTATGACACACACTACAACTGTTGGTATAAGTGTCTCTTGCATAGTCCCAAAGTGGCTGTAGGTCTTTCACAAGGTAATCTGAGTCGGTCCAAATTTTGGCTTCTACTCGTTGCCAAATAAGCCCTGTCATCGGATCTTCTTTTTGCTCGAACACTTCCATTACACCTTCTTCAAGCGCGGCATCTTTTGACAATTGAGCCGATAAAATGTTTAGGCCAAAATCGTAGTAAATCACTCGGCCCGCGCCGACTTTTTTACGCCAGCCATCAATGCCAATTTTAACGCGATTCCCTTTGGTTTCTAACACAGTCACTTTAGTGGCAATGTTTAAGGTACCAGCTTCAACGTCAGTTTTTTCGTTGAAATAAAGTGGCTTGGTTAATGCGGTAAAGTAACTGCTGTTTGCTTCAAGGCTTGATTCGCCAGCACCTACTTGGGCAATTAACTCTGGTGCACGTGAGGTACCCATTTCTGGTAGTTTATGGGCAATCCCTTTGTGACAATCGATACAGCTTTGGTCTGTTTCGGCAGCACGTTTCATTTGCTTTTGCGCCAGTTTCGACATGTCTTCCCACTTCATTGAGTCGTAGTTATGACAGTTTTTACAGGCTAATGAGTTATCACGGTCAAAACGTTTCCACTCACGGCTGGCCATTTCAAGACGTTTAGCTTCAAACTTTTCTTCGGTATTCACGGTTTGCATTAACCAGCCCCACATATCATGTGATGCTTCAATTTTACGGCCAATTTTACGGCTCCAGTTATGCGGCACATGACAATCAGGACACGTAGCACGCACACCAGAGTGATTAGACCAATGCACGGTTTGCTGTAATTCTTGGTAGGGTTTGCTTTCCATACTGTGACAACTAATACAAAACTCTTCTGTGTTAGTCAGTTCTAAAGCCGTATTAAAACCGCCCCAAAAAATAATGCCCATTAAAAAGGCTGAAAGGCTAATAGTGCCTAAAGTGAGATATTTAGCTGGCTGGTTGAGTGTGCGCCAGGTGTTGATAAACCATTTCATAACGACATCCTTAATAAGATTGACCCAGAGTGAGAAGGATTAGTGAGCGACCACGCCACCAAAGGCTTGGATCATCCAAATTACAAAGCCGTAGGCACTAATGCTGGTGGCTGTGACAATGGGGAATAACAAAAAAATGATAAATCCCAGTGCTTTAAGTTCATTGAGTTTCACTTTTTTAGGTGTTTCAGATAATTCTTTTGCGGTCATGATTTGCTCTCTTAATGATGACTTCTACCGATGAAGCCCATATTAGATAAGAGTTGTTAACGACAGTCAGACCGTGGATGAATGAATTTAGACAACTTATGAAAGAATATGAATAAATCCACAGAGGGTGATGTTTAATCTGGTAACAATTGTTTTAACTAACTGATATGATTTAGGTATATCTGCTTGCTTATCTTAGATAGCATCACTGTGTCATTGCCCATTTGTGGAAAAATTTATGACTTATTCCTTGGTCGCGTTAACGGAAGCTCATCTTGCTGACATGTCAGTTATAGAACAGGCATGCCATCATTCACCAATGTCGTCAGCTACATTAGCCAGTTGTTTCGGGCATTTATATCGCGTTGAAGGCGTGATGGCAGAGGGGCAATTATTGGGCTTTAGTATTGTTCAGCAGGTGATAGATGAAGTGACCTTGATGGATATTTGCGTCGCCCCCTCAGCACAGGGGTTAGGTTTGGGTAAGCGCTTATTAACCTCATTAGTTGCACAGGCAAAAGCATTCGACGCGGTAGTCATTATGTTAGAAGTTCGTCAGTCTAACTTGAGCGCAATTGGGCTATATGAAAAAGCTGGCTTTGTTGAAACCAGTCGTCGTAAGGGGTATTACCCAACGGACGATGGCCATGAAGATGCGATTTTGATGGATTTAGTACTGAGTTAATTATCCTCGCTATCGATAGTTAGATTCGGGGAATATCTGCTATGAGTAATCGACATAGGCACTCGACATAGGCACTCGATATTCGCAGTTGTTATTTATTCTATTATTTGTACGACAATAATATCGTCTGATAAAAACTTAAGGTTGTCATGAACGGTAATGACGTAATAGTTTGATAAATTATCAGAGGACAAATTTCATTTTTTGAGTATAAAGTGTGATCACTTTTAAATTCACTTTTGGACAAAAGTGTGTAGGCCTTCGAATGAAGGCGTTGGCATCTTGAGCTTATAACGTTTGGCTGAGTTGGAATTGGAATTGGGATTAGTGTTTAAAGTCGAATCTTCATTGTAGTTAAAAGCCTGCGGCTCGCTTATGTGCAGATACTGCTGCGGGACGCTATGCGTCATCCCTGACCGCTTAACGAAAACATCCCTGTTTTCGATACCCTCAGCCGCATCTACACTTGGTTATTTGATCTCTTCGATTTAACCTTTCGGGTATCAATCGGACAATAAAAAGCTAAATCGTTTTTGGACAAAAGTGTGTTACGAGTATCCATCGTCTAATTCATTTATCTCAGCCCAGTCATGGAAGACCATAGCTTCAATCTAACCCATTGCCTGCCGCTGGGATGTTCTGGATGAACGGAATGTCGCGATCACATGAATGTGAAAGAGCGACCTTATGTGCAGATAATCCAGCGAGACGCCGCAAGCACATCCATGTGGGCTTAACCAAAACATCCATGTTTTGGATACTCGCTGGCTCATCTGCACCCGAAATTTTCACATCTTCGATTTAACTTCATTCGTAACAATTCCATAAGAAAAGCTTGGATGTTCGGTTTGAATTGAGGGCATCGAGAAAAGGCCGTGAGCTTGGCATGGATGCCAAGCTAGCTTTCGTTGGGCCATGGACGGCCCATCGGAAGCGTTAGGGCTTTTCGACAATGGCCGAAGCTGGCTGCAAATGAGGTTTAAAGCTGGAACGATCCCCATCGAAAATTATGCGCTTTTCAGCATTTTTCGTCTGGGGCGCTGAGGGTTTCCAAAGGGGCGCAAGCGTTTTGCCCCTTTGGTCTGGTGTGGGCGAAGCACCACGACGTTAGTGGCCGTAGGCCATATTACAAACAAACCTTGAGGGCAGAAATGTCTTAGTCCTTAACTGGCATCCTCAGCAACAACGCCAAAAAATATCAAACTAAATGATTCTTTGCTCAAAAAAAACGGCGCTATAAGCGCCGTTTCTGTTCAAACCCTAAAGCCAAAAAGTTATTTCACTTCTTTACCCTGAGCTTGCAAGTCTGCATGGTAGCTTGAACGAACAAGTGGGCCACATGCCGCGTGGGTAAAGCCAATTTCATCAGCCAAAGCTTTAAGCTCGTCAAACTCAGCTGGTGGCACGTAACGCTCAACCGGTAAGTGGAACTTACTTGGTTGTAAATACTGACCTAATGTCAGCATTTCAACATTATGCGCGCGCAAATCACGTAATACTTCTGCGATTTCTTCGTTGGTTTCACCTAAGCCCATCATCAAACCTGACTTAGTCGGTACATTTGGATGACGTTCTTTGAATTTCTTCAATAGGTCTAGCGACCATTGATAATTAGCCCCTGGGCGTGCTTTACGGTAATGCTTTGGTGCGGTTTCAAGATTGTGGTTAAACACATCTGGTGGCTCAGTGGCTAAGATATCGAGTGCCGCATCAATACGTCCACGGAAATCAGGTACTAAAATCTCGATTTTAATTTCTGGATTAAGCAGACGAATTTCACGAATACAATCAGCAAAATGCTGTGCGCCGCCATCACGTAAATCATCACGGTCGACCGAGGTGATTACGACATATTTAAGCTTCATATCTGCAATGGTTTGAGCTAATTTTTTAGGCTCTTCAGCATCAGGCTGTAATGGACGACCATGGGCAACGTCACAAAATGGGCAGCGACGGGTACAAATTGCGCCGAGGATCATGAAGGTGGCGGTGCCGTGGTTGAAACACTCTGCAAGGTTAGGGCAAGAAGCTTCTTCACATACTGAATGCAGGCCGTTTTTACGTAATGCTGATTTAATATCAAGAATACGCTGGTTAGATGCTGGCAGTTTTACCCGTAACCAATCAGGCTTGCGCAGCATGGTTTCGCGCTCTGAGGGTACAATTTTAATAGGGATGCGTGAAACTTTATCAGCGTCACGTAGTTTAACTCCCGGTTGTAATCTTTCAGGCCTATTCATTATTCTGCTAATCCTTGATGATGTACAAGTTGTTGATAGCCCATAACTTGGCTAAATGTTTGAATGAGTTTGTCGCCAGCTTCTTTAACGGTTTGCGGTCCGCCAAGTGCTTTACATTGCACCATTTCAAGTCCGGCATAGCCACACGGATTGATGCGCTGGAATGGCGCTAAATCCATGTCGACGTTTAATGCTAAACCGTGGAATGAACAGCCTTTTCGAATACGTAAGCCCAATGAGGCCACTTTTCGCTCTTGCACATAAACACCTGGCGCATCAGCTTTTGCATAAGCTTCGACATCGTATTGGGCCAGCATATCGACAATACTTTGCTCGATGTTGTTCACTAGCTGTCTAACGCCCATTTTATTACGTTTTATGTCGATAAGTGGATAAACCACTAATTGCCCTGGGCCGTGATAGGTAACTTGTCCACCGCGGTCAACCTGAATAACAGGAATATCACCAGGGTTTAAAATATGCTCGCTTTTACCCGCTTGACCCTGGGTAAACACCGACGGATGCTCAACAACCCAAAGTTCATCTTGGCTGTTGCTATCTCGCGTGTCTGTGTATGCCTGCATGGCATGCCAAACAGACTCGTAGTCTTGCATGCCAAGGTGGCGAATGTGCAAAGTTGATGCTGACAAGGGCAACGTCTCCCCAAAGGTTGGACTGTTTAAGCACGGTCAAATAATTCCCGAGTATTATACTCAAGTTTTATGTATTTATCGTACTTATTTAACCATTAGAGAACGCGTTTTACGCCTTCGATAGCGGCAAGATCAATATACGCTTTTTCGATATGTTCTTTGCTATTGACTGTAATGCGAATGGTGACCGAATAATAACTGCCTTTGCTTGATGCTTTAACGGTAGGTACGTAGTCGCCTGGCGCTAATTGCTGTGCAACAGCAACAACGCGATCCGCTAAGGTGTCATCGGCATCGCCGATCACTTTGAACGGACAAGCATTAGGGAAAGTCATGACTTCATCAAAAGTGGTATTTAACATCGGATTACTCTTTGGTGATTGTTAATACTAAATATGGTGGCAATTATACCTGATTCAAGTGTGTTGTGTTCTGAAATAATAAAGCCGCTGTATAAGCGGCTTTATTATATTGATTTTAAGAATAATTATATAAAATTATTCAAACCAGCTTGCAAACATCTGTTTAAAATAATCCATTATTTTGCTGATCCAGCTGCCTTCTTCTACGGCATTGAGGGTCACAAGTGGGAACTGGGCAATGTCTTTTCCATCAAGTTGGAAGAACACACGACCCACGGTTTCACCTTTTGCTAGCGGCGCAGCAAGAGGCTTAGTTAATTCAAAGTTTGCTTGTAAGTCTTTGGCTTTGCCACGACTGATGGTGATAGGCGTGTCGGTCATTACGCCTAGGTCTACGTTATCAACGTCGCCGTACCAAATTTTTTGGCTGACAAAAGTGTCACCCGCTTTATAAGGGGTGATCGTTTCAAAAAAGCGGAAACCATAGTTAAGTAGCTTTTTACTTTCAGCTTTTCGAGCGGATTCGCTGCTGGTGCCCATTACCACTGTAACTAAGCGCATGCCTTCATCGTTGGTTGCAGAAGATACTAAGTTGTAACCAGCACCTGAAGTATGGCCGGTTTTAATACCGTCTACTTTTAGGCTGTTGTCCCACAATAAACCGTTACGGTTGTATTGGGTGATGCCATTAAAGGTGAAAGATTTTTCAGCATACACGCGATATTCTTCTGGTACATCACGGATAAGTGCCGCACCTAAAATAGCCATATCGTAGGCGGTGGTTTTATGATTTTCTGAATCTAAACCGTGGGAGTTTTCAAAGTAGCTATCATTCATACCTAACTGCTTGGCCCACGAGTTCATTAAATCAACAAACGCGCCTTCCGTGCCAGCGATGTGTTCTGCCATAGCGACACAAGCATCGTTACCTGATTGGATAATAATGCCACGATTTAAGTCAGCAACTTTTACGGTTTTACCGACTTCAATAAACATTTTTGAAGAGTCAGGGAAGTTTTTTGACCAAGCATTTTGAGTGATAAGTACATCATCATCTAATGAGATGTTACCCACTTTAACTTCATGTCCAATGACGTAGCTGGTTAGCATTTTAGTTAAGCTGGCTGGATTTAAGCTTTCATAGGCATTTTGTTCGGCGATGATGCGGCCCGAATAATAGTCCATTAATACATACGCTTTTGCTGCAACACTTGGGGCATCAGGCGTTACCATAGGGGCACGATTGGGTGTTGGGCGAGCATCAGGCTGCGGTGTGTTAGCTAAAGTAGTAAACGACACAAAAGAAAGCAGCAGAGCAGTAGCGATTGGGGCTTTGGCAATATTCATCATGAAATTAGCAAGTCTCTATTTAATTCGAAGATAAGACAATAAGAAATCGATTATAACATTAGTCACATTATTAATAGGCAATGAAATCACATTAAGGTTCCTTCATTACCTAAAAAAATGCTTATGGCACAATAAAACTCTGGGGATAACCGCTGCTATGCAGGTTATCTAACAGTTTATTGGTTAAGTAAATTTTACCAATAGGGCCCAACTGAATTCGGTGCAAGCCATTGCCGGAGACAATTCGCGATGATACACCGTATTTACGCTCCAGCTCTTTGGCTAAGGTATTTATTTTTAACTTGTCTTTAGAGGCAACAACCTGAATATAGTGGTTTTCTACATCGGTCACTTCATTAATTGCACGTTGTTCGTTCGATTCAATATGAATCACCTCTAAGTGTACTTTTGCGGTCCCTTTGCCTAGCATGCCAAGGTGATAAGCACCTGCATAGGATAAATCGATTACACGCCCATGATGGAAGGGACCTCGATCGTTCACTCTCACAATAATTTGCTTATTGTTTTCAAGGTTGGTGACTTTCACGTAACTTGGTAGCGGTAAGTTTTTGTGGGCCGCTGACATGGCATACATGTCATAGGTTTCGCCATTTGAGGTTAAATGGCCATGAAATTTTGCACCATACCATGAGGCGTGACCGGTTTCGGTGAAACCTTTACCCGTTGATAGCACCTTGTAGCTTTTGCCCAATACCGTGTAATTACGGTTGCCTTGGCGACTGTAATTTTCAAATTTGGGTACAGCATTTTGCACTTTACTTACATCAGGCGCATTCTCAGGGTATTTGTCATCAGCCATGTGGTAACGGCCAAACTGGCTTTTTGATTTGTTCGACGCATTTTTATTATTGGTTTCAGGCTTGGATGAACAAGCCGCCATTAGCATCATTATTACTATACTAATCGCAGTGAAGAAAATTTTATTTTGCATTGTATTGGGCTTTTAATTGCTCACTAAATTGATAAACGGCCATCGCATATAACGGGCTGCGGTTGTATCGAGTAATGACATAAAAATTGTTCAACCCTAGCCAGTATTCATCTGCGTTAGGTTGTTCTAATTTTACCAGCATCGCCTTTTGTGACACATCAATATCTTTTGCCGACGCGAGGCTAAGGTTAGGTGATAGAATATCAGATGCTTTGTAATGCAGTCTTTCGTTTGTCCATACTTTGGCTTTTGGTGCTTTATCGCTTTTATTGCTTAAGGCTAGCACGACTGGCTCATTTCTTTTCCAACCGTGTTGATGAAAATAATTAGCCACACTGCCAATCGCATCGGCTTTGCTGGTGAGTAAGTCACGACGGCCGTCACCACTAAAGTCGACCGAGTAATGACGGTAACTGGATGGAATGAACTGACCATAACCCATTGCGCCAGCATAAGATCCCTTCAAGGTGTCATTATCGAGCTTCTCTTCTTTTATCAGTGACATTAAATTGCCATATTCACTTCTAAAAAAGGTGGCACGCGGTGCGTAATAAAAACCTAAAGTATACAAAGCATCCTGAACACGGTAGTTACCCATGTAACCACCGTAAAAGGTTTCAATACCGATAATGGCAACGATGATTTGTGGATCAACATTAAATTTATCGGCGGCTTTGGTTATGGTGTCCGCATTTTCATGCCAAAATTCTAACCCTTTGGCTAAACGTTTTTCTGTTAAAAATATCGGATAATACTGGTGCCAGGGTTTAGCTTCCCAAGGCTTGGTGATCGCATCGATCACTTCTTGGGTATAAGTCGATTGGTTTAAGAATGCTTCGACTTCCTGCTGGCTAAAACCTTGCTTAATTTGGTCAGCGATAAATTGTTTTTTCAGTGCATCAACATCGGTGTTGGCTGAAGCTGTACCGAAATGAGTAGCAACAATTAACGCGACGGTGCTAAATAAGCGGGTAGATAATTTCATCAATGGATCCTATCGATCTATAAATCGTCTATGAGTTTGGATACTCATTAAAATGCCGAAGCCTGTCATTAGTGTCATCATTGACGTCCCCCCATAACTGATAAGGGGTAAAGGCACGCCAACCACAGGCAATATACCTGAAACCATGCCAATGTTAACAAAGATATACACAAAAAATGTCAATGTAATGCTGCCCGCGAGTAGACGAGCAAAGCTTGTCTGTGCGCGAGAAGCAATTACCAGTCCGCGACCGATAATATACAGGTAAATAGTTAATAGAAATAAGCTGCCGATCAGGCCAAACTCTTCACCGATAACGGCAAAGATAAAGTCTGTATGCCTTTCAGGTAAAAACTCTAGCTGAGACTGAGTACCATCTAACCAACCTTTGCCCCACACGCCCCCTGAACCGATAGCAATTTTTGATTGGATAATATGGTAGCCTGCACCCAAGGGGTCCTTTTCTGGATCAAATAATGTTAGCACGCGGGTGCGTTGATAATCATGCATTAAAAAGAACCAAAGAATCGGTAAGAAAATCAATCCAGCGATGACAATTCCGCCCACAATCAGCCAGCTCATACCTGACAAAAACAACACGAATACGCCTGATGCAGCGACTAAAATCGATGTACCTAAGTCAGGTTGTTTAGCTATCAATAGCGTAGGGATTAATAAAATAATCGCACCGCCTGCCAGATAACGTTTTTTAGGCGGTAAAGGGAACTTACTGATATACCAAGCCATCATAATGGGGAAGGCCAGCTTCATTAACTCTGACGGCTGAAACTCCATAAACCCAAGGTTCAACCAACGCTGCGCCCCTTTATTGATAGTGCCAAAAAAGTGCACTCCGAGCAGCAAGATAACCCCAGCAACATAAATGGGTAATGCCCAGCGCTTAAGCACTTCAGGGTTGATTTGTGCAACCGAAAACATGATCACTAATGACAAGCCAATACGGGTTAATTGGCGCTCCATCATAGCTGCGCTTTCACCACTGGCGGAATAAATGACAAACAAGCCAAAGGCCATTAACACCAAAATACCCGATAACAGAGGTAAATCGATGTGCAGCCTTTGCCAGATATTTTTTTTCTGATGATGAGTATTGCTATGCATCTGGTTATTCATTTGGCAGTACCCATTCATCTCTAAGCATATATTCGTCTAATAATGCACGCGCGAGCGGCCCAGCATTTGCGCCTCCCCACCCGGCATTTTCTAACACCACAGCTAGGACTATGCGCGGATTTTCATATGGCGCGTAAGCCACAATTAACGCATTGTCCCTTAAATGTTCGGCAACAGTTTCGGCATTGTATTTTTCGTCCTGACCAACAGAGAACACCTGAGCGGTACCGGTTTTCATCGCTGCAGTGTAGGTGGCATCGGTGAAGCGCGATTTGTCGGCGGTTTGGCGCATAGCTTCGTTAATGATGTCCCAGTTTTTAGGGTTTTTCAGAATAATGGGTTCATGCTCATCTATAGGCGCATCAATTTTTACTGTGTCGTCTTTGAATGTTTTTAATAAATGTGGGGTAAAACGACGCCCTTTATTGGCTAAAATAGCTGTTGAATTAGCCAGTTGCAGAGGGGTACTTGTCCAATAACCCTGACCGATGCCGACTGAAATAGTGTCACCAATATACCAAGCTTGGTTGTAGCGAAGTCGTTTCCAGTCGCGTGATGGCATAATGCCAGCAACTTCTTCATAGATGTCGACGTTGGTGCGTTCGCCAAAACCGAATTTCCCCATAAAATCGGCCATTTTATCGATGCCAACCTTGTAGACTAATTCATAAAAGAAGATATCGCACGAGTCGACAATCGCATGGTAAACATCAACCCAACCATGGCCCCAACGTTTCCAATCTCGCCATTTACGTTCCACGCCTGGAATTTGCCAAAAGCCAGGATCCCATACACGGGTTTTATCGTTAATGGCGCGCTCTTCTAATCCCAATAATGCCACTAGGGGTTTAATGGTTGATGCGGGAGAATATTGTCCTTGAGTGGCACGATTAATAAGAGGACGTGATTTATCGTTTAGCAGATCGCTATAGCCTTTGCTACTGATACCATGAACAAATAAGTTAGCATCGTAACTTGGACTTGACACCATAGCTAAAATGCCACCGTCACGAGGGTCCATCGCCACTACCGAACCACGTCTACCTGCCAATAATTCCATGGCTTTTTGCTGCAATTTTAAGTCTAAGGTTAAGTAAATATCTTTACCAGGCGTCGGCGGGGTGACTTTTAAAGTACGGATGACTCGGCCGCGGTTGTTCACCTCTTCTTCTAAATGTCCAGGCAAACCATGTAATAAGCCCTCGTAGAATTTTTCGACGCCTTGCTTGCCAATATCTTTTGTGGCGGCGTAGGTTTTCCAGTTATTACTCTGTTCTAACTGGGCTTTGTCGCGGGTGTTAATTTTGCCAACATAACCCAGTACGTGGGTCATTAAATCAGCATATGGATAATGACGCTTCAAACCAGCTTCGACATAAATACCCGGGAAACGATGTTGGTTTACCGAAAACGTCGCGACTTGTTCTTCCGTTAATTTACCTTTGATGGTGAGCGGTTTGAAGCGGCGATGAAATTTGAGCGTTTCTTTGATTTGTTCGCGTTCATCAGCGTCTATTTCGATAATATTATTGAGCTCGTCGAAGGTTTCGTCGAGATTTTTTATCTTTTCGGGGATCATTTCTAATGAGTGATATGGCTGGTTTTCGGCCAAAAGTTGGCCATGACGGTCGAAGATCAGCCCACGGCTAGGTGCGGTAGGCACAACCCGAATACGGTTGTCATTAGAACGGGTTTCGTAGTCTTTATAGGAGACGACCTGTAATTGATACAGGTTAGAAAATAGCACGCTCAGTAATACGAAGACGCAAATAAAAGTGAAAAATGCACGGCGTTTGAATAACGAGGCCTCGGCGGCATGGTCATGCATGGTGATGCGCTTCTTTGGCGGCACTTGGGTCTCCAGCGTTGGTAAAGCGAAACCTTAGCGTCGCTTTAATGGTGTTGTTATGTCAACAACCATGAAATTCTTTTAATGAATTTTCACCTTGATTACTCGCGGTGATAAGGGTGATTATTATTGATACTCCATGCACGGTAGAGGCTTTCCCCTATCAATACACGTACAAGCGGATGCGGTAATGTTAGGGCTGACAAACACCAGCTTTGATTTGCTGCGGCTTTACAGGCTGGGGCAAGTCCTTCTGGCCCACCAATCAGCAAACTTACATCACGCCCATCTAATTGCCATTTTGTCATTTGCTCTGCTAAATCGGGCGTAGTCCAATTTTTACCGGGCAAATCTAAACTTACAATATGATTGCCTTTTGCTATCGCGGCGAGCATTAACTCACCTTCTTTTTGCAAAATGCGCGCAATATCAGCATTTTTGCCCCGTTTACCCGCAGGGATCTCGATAAGTTCAAGCGGCATATCCCTAGGGAAACGACGTTGATACTCTTCAAAACCTCGGGTAACCCAATCGGGCATTTTTGTGCCTACGGCAATCAGTTGTAACTTCATTAGGCGTTAGGGTTAGCCCAAAGTTTTTCTAGGTCGTAGTATTCACGAGTCTGCTCTTGCATCACATGAACAATGACTTCACCTAAGTCTACTAATACCCATTCGCTGCTATCACGGCCTTCAACACCTAATGGCTGCATTCCGGCTTTTTTGGCTTCAACCACAAGATGTTCGCCAATTGAGCGAACGTGGGTTTTAGATGTACCAGTACAAATCACCATAGTATCGGTGATAGTTGATTGATTTTTAACATCTAATACTACAATGTTCTTTGCTTTTAAGTCTTCGATTTTATCGACGACGAAATCTTTCAGTTCGGTGCTTTGCACTCGAATTACCTCACTAGTCAAAATTAACGGAGCATTATACTCAATTTCATCCATTGGAAGCAATTAAGCAACGCGCTTTATGGTAATCCTTTTAGATTTGGCTTGTGGTGTAAAACAACAGGCGATTTTGCGTTAGGTGAGGTAAAGCTGATGTTGCTGAATATAGGTTTTAGTACAAGGGGCGATCAAACTTGATACATCTTCATGGTTTAGCAGTTTTTCTCGCACTTCGGTAGAAGAGATATCTTGTAAGATGGTATCTACTGGAATGATTGAGCCAACTGATAAGTTCCCATTGGATATGTTGAATTGTGCTGAATTGCGGCGAGTTTTTTGTTGCAGCACTTTTTGCATAGGGTGGTTATCGTCCAGTTGCCACCCCGGACGCTGGCACAGAACGATATGGCACAGTTCAAACAACTGTTGCCATAAATGCCATTGAGGTAAATTGATAAATGAATCCATTCCCATGATGAAATAAAACTGATGTTGCGGATAAGCTTGCTGCAATTGTTGCAGTGTTACCACTGTGTATGATGGCGTTTGCCGTTTAATCTCTATGTCGCACAGTTTCAGGTCTTTGTGCTGCTGACAAATTTGTTCCACCATGGCTAATCTGTGTTGGCTATCGACGTTAGTGGATTGCTTATGGGGCGGAATGTGGTTGGGCATTAGCCACACTTCATCAAGTTGCAGCTGCTGTTTAATGTCGAGTGCTGGACGAATATGGCCTAAATGAATGGGGTCGAAGGTGCCACCTAAAATACCGATGCGCATAGTCAATCCTTAAAGGCTAGCCAAGCTCGATATGAGCTAAACGATTATGGGCGCGCGGGTCAAACAAAATGCACAAGTGACTCATGCCTATCCAATCTTCAATACCCTGTTGCTTTAAATTTAGCTCTAAAGTGGATGCTAAACTCAACATGTGTTCAATGTGATGTAACTCTAACCGTGTTAAGGCCGCTTGATACAGTGGTTTGCGTTTGTCCCAAATACGGTATTGCCCCCACAGTTTTGTTAAAGGTTCACCTTGGTTTTGGGCCAATTTAAGGTTAAGTAACAAAGTGATTTCTTTAAATATGGCCCACATCAAAATGGGCATCGCAGTGCCTTCCCCTTGTAATTGGGCTAGCATGTGCTGCGCTTGTTTTTGATGATTATTTAAAATGGCATCGGTTAACTGAAAAACACTGAATCGCGATTGGTCTTCAAAGTAATCGCTGAGTTGCTCGGCACTGATATTGTTATTGGGATTCACCAGCTGCAGTATTTGCATGGCTTGCTCAGCAGCCAATAAATTACCTTCAAATAGGTTAAACATCATCGCTTTAGCATCATGGTGCAAGGTTAATTTATAATGCTGAATGCGGTTATCTAACCAGCGCTCGAATTGTTTCCCTTCGGGCGTAGCGCAGGGAATATATAACCCCTGGCTATCTAACGACTTAAACCATTTGCTGTTGGTTTGTTCAAGTCCTGCTTTAGGACCTTGAATAATCAACACTATATCTGGATTAGCTTGTTGCAATATGGTTTGAAAGGCGTTGGCACCATCGGTACCTGGTTTGCCATTAGGCAGATGCAATTCAATAATACGTCTACTGGCAAACAAGCTCATCGACTGCCATTCTTGGATCAAATCATGCCAGTTAAAATGCGGATCTTGAATCAGCTGAACTCGCTCGTCAAAGCCTTGTTTTTTGGCCGCGCTAATGAGCTGTTTTTTGCAATCTTCAACCAGCCATAAATCATCCCCAAACAGCAAGCAAACTTGCGGTAACTTGGCTAGATTGTTTTTAAGCTGGTCAGGATAAACCCGCATTTATTCGTTCCCGATTGAAGCAAGGATTTGAATAATACTGTCAGCGGCTTGAACGCGCATTTCACGAGTTAATATTTCCATTTCACGGCTTTTAGCCAATGCAGTTCGCGGATCGTCTTGATAGTCTCGACGAACTTCAGTGGAATATTCAACCGGTTCTTCTTTAGGCAAAGCCACTGTGAAAGTTACTAGGTAAATTAATTCATATTCAGCCACGTTACCGGTAGGGTAGAGGGACAGGGTGGCACGTTCTAATGAATCACTTACGAGTCTGAGTGTTGGTGTATCTTCGGCAGCCGATACCATAGTGACACGGTTAATGCGAAGTCTGTCTTTTACTAAACGTGTGAGTTCACTGTACTGATCAGTGCTGCTTAAATGTAATTGTTGTAATTCAACGGGGATTGAGTAGCTACGCTGCAATTTAAAACCACAGCCAGCAGTGGCAAGTAAAGTGAGAGAGAGTAACGCTAAGCCAATACGTTTTGCCAACATAAGTGTTATCTACGTCCTTTTACAGCCATGAATACCATGGCAATTAAAATGAATGCCCATCTTGCATCTTCACACAAGACAGGCAATAACGCTCATTAGCGAACCCGCCGCCAATGAGTGTTGTTTATGCTAGTTAGCAACAATATTGAGTAGCTTACCAGGAACATAAATCACTTTGCGGATGGTGAGTCCTTCAGAGTGTTTTTGAACATGTTCATCTTCCATTGCAAGGGCTTGAACTTGTTCTTGAGTTGCATCGGCTGCGACAGTGATTTTTGCACGTAACTTACCGTTAATTTGTACAATAATCAGTTTGCTGTCTTCAACTAGGGCTGACTCATCAACGTCAGGCCAGCGGCTATCTTCAATATCGCTGTTATTGCCTAGCTCTTTCCAAAGGTTAAAGCTGATGTGTGGCACGATAGGGTAGAGTAAACGTGTTACTGCTGACAATGCTTCTGCCATTAACGCACGGTCTTGAGCAGACTCCTGTGGCGCTTTCTGCAAGTGGTTCATCAACTCCATTACCGCAGCAACGGCCGTGTTGAACATTTGACGACGACCAATATCATCACTGACTTTAGCAATCGTTTTGTGCAATTCACGACGAAGCGCTTTTTGGCTACCGCTTAACGCTTTAACATCTAATGCTTCTGTTGTCCCTGCTGCAATATGATCGCTAGCCAGTTTCCAGAAACGCTTGATAAAGCGATGCGCCCCTTCAACGCCAGACTCTTGCCATTCAAGAGTTAATTCTGGTGGTGAAGCAAACATCATGAATAAACGCACGGTGTCAGCACCGTACTTTTCAACCATGACCTGTGGATCAATACCGTTGTTTTTAGACTTCGACATTTTGCTCATACCGGTATAAACCAACTCGTTACCGTTTTTGTCGATAGCTTTAGTCACACGGCCTTTGTCGTCTTTTTCTACTTCAACCACATCTAATGGCGACACCCAAACGCGTGCGCCTTTGTCGTTGGTGTAGTAGTAAGCATCAGCTAATACCATACCTTGGGTTAATAATTGCTTAGCTGGCTCGTTAGAGTTAACTAAGTCCATATCACGTAGCAATTTATGGAAGAAGCGGAAATACAACAAGTGCATACAAGCATGCTCAATACCGCCAATGTATTGATCAACGGGTAGCCAGTAATTGGCTTTCGCGGGATCTAACATTTGGTCTGCATGTGGGCTACAGTAACGAGCGTAATACCATGATGACTCCATGAAGGTGTCAAAGGTATCGGTTTCGCGGAATGCTGTTTGGCCATTTACCGTGGTTTCAGCCCAGGCTTTATCTGCTTTAATCGGGCTTTGGATACCATCCATTACCACGTCTTCTGGCAAAATAACCGGCAGTTGGTCTTCAGGCGTAGGCATGACGGTGCCGTCTTCTAAGGTCACCATAGGGATCGGTGCACCCCAGTAACGTTGACGAGAAACGCCCCAGTCACGTAAACGGAAGTTCACCTGACGCTTACCTTTGCCTTCGGCAGTGAGTTTAGTGTCAATGGCTTCAAATGCTGCTTGGAAATCTAAACCGTCTAACTCACCAGAGTTAAATAACACACCTTTGTCAGTAAAAGCTTGTTCACTGATATCAACTTCGCCATCAACAGGCTTGATCACAGCTTCAATGGCTAAGCCAAACTTTTTAGCAAACTCATAATCGCGTTGATCATGTGCTGGAACTGACATAACAGCGCCAGTGCCATAGTTCATCAAAACAAAGTTAGCGACCCAGATAGGAACCAGTTTGCCACTGATAGGGTGCACAGCGTTTAAGCCTGTCGCGACGCCTTTTTTCTCCATAGAGGCCATCGCGGCTTCAGTGGTGTCAGCATTTTTACATTCTTCAATAAACGCCGCTAAAGCAGGATTGTTTTCTGCGGCTTGAACCGCTAAAGGGTGGCCTGCAGCAATCGCTACATAGGTCACACCCATTACGGTATCAGGACGAGTGGTGTAAATATCAAAACTTTGTTGGCTGTTTTCCACCTGGAAGGTCATTTCAATGCCTTCGCTGCGACCAATCCAGTTACGCTGCATCGCTTTAACCTGTTCAGGCCAGCCATCGAGCGTATCGATATCGTTCAATAACTCTTCCGCGTAATCAGTGATTTTAATAAACCACTGTGGAATTTCTTTTTGAACCACTTCAGTATCACAGCGCCAACAACAACCATCTTGTACTTGCTCATTTGCCAGTACGGTTTCGTCGTTTGGACACCAGTTAACCGATGAGGTTTTTTTGTAAACTAAACCTTTTTCATACAGTTTAGTGAAAAACCATTGTTCCCAGCGATAATATTCAGGGGTACAGGTGGCAATTTCACGACTCCAGTCATAACCAAAACCTAATAGTTTAAGCTGGTTCTTCATGTACTCAATATTTTCATAAGTCCATGGTGCTGGTGAGGTTTTGTTATTGATCGCTGCGTTTTCTGCAGGCAGGCCAAATGAATCCCAACCAATCGGCTGCAGGACATTTTTTCCTTGTAAACGTTGGTAACGAGCGACAACATCACCTATGGTGTAGTTACGGACGTGTCCCATGTGAAGGCGGCCTGACGGATAAGGGAACATAGAGAGGCAGTAAAACTTCTCTTTGGTCTCATCTTCAGTAACTTCGAAGGTTTTTTGGTCTTGCCAGTGCTTTTGCACTAAGGCTTCAATCTCTAAAGGATTATATTGCTCTTGCATCAATCTATTTCCGGCCATGCCGCCCATTGTTGGATTTGCACGTATTGTTTGATCTAACGCGCATTCGCGTGATGAATAACTGCATAGAATAAACTAGAAGTGATGCTTTAAAAAGGTTCGTCTTAAGGAGTATTGAATATGAGTGGAAGAAGTTCAGCATTATTAGCCTTATATCAGGCATTAATTGAACAAGTTAAACAGCAATTTGAGCAAGATAACTCATTGACTGCTAAAAGTTTGTTTAAGTCTATCATCCAAGGAAAAAACTATTTACAGCTCAAATCACAGGCTAATGAGCAAGAGTTAGCTTTAGTAGAAGAATTTTTAAAGCGTGACATCGCAAGCTATTTAAAAGAGCAAACTGCAGACGATATTAGTTTTAGTCCTACAGCTATCGCCTTAGAAAACACCTTATGGCAATGGTTAAGTGAGATCACTGACAGAAGTCAGGTGCAGTGGCACGAGTTGCAGCAGGATTTTAAGCACCATGGTTGTTATAAATCTGGCGAAATTATCAATCAGGGTATGTTGACCTGTGATAATTGTGGACATCAAATGCAAATTGATTTCCCAGGGGTGATACCTGACTGCCCGCAATGTGACAGTGACACATTTTCACGTGAGCCATTGTCACCTTAGAGCCATTGTCACTTTAATAGCAAAGAGCTAAAAATTAACGCGATAGTGGCAATGGCTGTTGCTGCTATTGCCAATCATTTCATCGTAGGCGGTTTGCATTTCGATGATGGCGTAACGAATACCTTGTAACTTCAGTAATTCTTCTGCTTGCTTTATGGAGTTCAGACTCAATAGTTTGCCATCTTTACTGCGGGCACTGCGAAAGTTTCCATTATCATCTTTTACACCCAATAAGTAATGATTTGAATCAGCATAGCTGATGATAGTCGGATGTAATGGCTGGACTTCGATGGCTTGCTTTATTTCCGATAGTTGCATTTTTAGCTCCCAAATATCATGGCGTGTTTGTTGTATTTCATTACGCAGTAAATGGTTGGAAGGTTCATTTTTGTACAAAAATATTTAAAGCAGAAATCAAGTTGAGTCAGTTTTGGGTAAGCTGGTAGATGTTGCTTTAGGTCACATCAGCTTGAAATAAAAAATGCATATTAAACCGCATTTGCAGCGCTAATCGTGTCTAACTTACTTGCAATAGACCTGCAATTGAGGTGTAAATTCGCCTTGCTATCACAAAGGTCTGCGGCTGAAGCGGTAAAATATAAATTTGATGATTACGACTGAATTAGCAACTTTCTTAACCAGAGTTAAGATTACATCCACAAGCTTGAGTCTTGAGTCTTGAGTAACGATTGGCGATTGACGAGCAAAGTTTATGCCTACGCCACAAAGTCGCTATGCTGATATCAGCTCATGGGCTTAAATGACTCACTTTATTGAGCTGGCCGTTAATGTAAGACTGTTTTGTGGCAACCGCCTTTTTAACAGCCGCTGCTGACAATGGCATAATCCGGTGGGGTAGTGGCATTGGCCGCTTGTGTATAGTGAAAGTAGCAATTGTCATTGGTGACTTGGCCATTTTCATCTTGGTCATAACCGATATAAGTATTTGCAATACCTTGATATTGAACGGTGAAGCTGTCATCAAGATCTATCCATTTTTCAATGTCAGTATTATCTAAATAGCCCCATTTCAAACGGGTTTCAAAAACACCATCACCTTCTAAATCGATATCGATTAAATCTTCGCGTCCAGCAACGGGTTGCACTTGCAGGCTCGGCATTTGTGATTTTGCATACACCAATGAGTTGGCTGTTTTTACCGATGCCGATAGTCCTGACAAAGTACTAATGCGTGCATCAGTGCTTAAATTTAAAAACTTAGGTGCTGCGACAACCGCTAAAATGCCTAAGATAATGATGACAACAACCAACTCGATTAAGGTAAATCCTCGTTGGTTTTGATGGCTTAAGCGAGTGGGTAAATTAAGATTAAACGGCACGGCGACCTCTGTATCCTAATGATATAGCAATGAAGATTAACATTGAGCATAGAATTAATAAGGGTAACTGTCCAATGCGTTTAAACCAAGTTTCGCCTTGATAAAGTGCGACGTCACTGACTAATACAGCCGTTTCGAATTGTGGCAAGCTGTCAATGATGTTGCCATAGGGATCAACAATAGCCGTTACGCCATTGTTGGTGGCACGCAATAAAGGTTTACCCATTTCAATTGCACGCATTTGGGCAATTTCCATATGTTGCAAAGGACCGTTTGAGCTACCAAACCAGGCATCATTAGAGACAGTTAATAATAGGTCCGTATCGGCTTGGGTATTGTCTCTGACTTGTTCTGGAAAAACGATTTCATAACAAATTGCCGGAGACACTTTATAGCCTACTGCAGATAAATTCGGTTGAATAAAATCACCGCGTTGAAAAGAGCTCATAGGCAGATTAAAAAAAGGCGCTAATGGTCTTAGTAAATCGGCTAAAGGGACGAACTCACCAATAGGTAACAAGTGGTGTTTTCTGAATTCATTATCGCCGTTAATTTGATAGTCAGCGCTAGGTTGTTGCTTACTGTGATGATTACCTAAGACGATTAAAGAGTTATAAAAGTTGTGCTCTTCTCGGCTAATAATGCCTGTAATGATCGCTGTGTTGTTTAAATTAGCTACCTGGTTAGCATTAAATAAAAAGTCTTCAACCATCGCTTCGGGTGCGGGGATAGCCGCCTCTGGCCAAATAACAATATCAACACTCGATTTTTCGTCAAAATGATTGCGGGTTAAATCCATAAACTTGAGCATGGTTGGCCATAACGCATCGGGTTCCCATTTCATGCTTTGGGCAATATTACCTTGTACTAATGCCACTTTCACCGATTTTCCTGTTGGCGCAACGGGATTAATATATGGGGTGATGAACGTAGCAATCATCACAACTGATAACACAGCTACAACAGGCAATACGCGCTTTTGTGTTGTGAGCATTACCGCGCCAGCAATGATTGCTAGCACAAAACTGAGTCCAAGTGCCCCAATGATACTGGCTAATTCGCTCAATGGACCATTGGTTTGACTGTAACCCACCCATAGCCATGGGAAACCGGTTAACACCCAGCCGCGAAGCCATTCGGTGAGTATCCATAATGCAGGAAAGAGACCTAAATATTTAAACGCTAACACCCCATAGTTGGCGGAAGCCGATTGAGGAGGAATAATTTTATTGAGTAAGTAACCCGCTAATGCGGGATAAAGTGCTAAATACAGGGACAAAATCGCCATTAGTGCTAATGATACAGCTAAGGGCAGCCCGCCAAACGTGGCCATGCTAACGTGCACCCAACTGATCCCAACGGCGAAGGTGCCAAAGCCGAAACTAAGCCAGTAACGAAACGCATGCTTGCCTATGAGTTGCTGACTTTGCCATAACGCAAATGTGAGTGCGACAGGCATAAACAGCCATAAACCATAGGGCGCAAATGACAGTGAAGTACTAGCACCTGCGGCAAATGCACAGATTAGACTGATTAAGTTTGATTGAGAATGAGGTAATAATTTATTCAGCACAACTTGCCTTATTTATCGCGTGGTTTAACCATCCTCGTGTTAGAGGATGCTTTATTTTAGAATATGTCAAATTTGCTTTGGCTAAATGACAAAGTAGGCTGATTTTAAATGAGATCGTAATAAAAAAGCAGCTTAATTATCATTAAAGCTGCTTCATTGATGACATTTTTATGTGTTTATCGATTAATCGTCAGAGTTATTTAGATTGTCAGGGTCGGGCAATTTGACTCTTAATTGGATCAAACGACGCGTATCTGCATTCGTTACCTTAAACTCAATATTATCGATCATGATGGTTTCGTTACGTTCGGGTAAATGACCAAATGCGTGCGACACTAAACCACCGACGGTATCAAATTCTTCATCGCTGAAGTGAGTACCGCATGCTTCATTAAAATCGTCTATTTCAGTTAGCGCTTTGACAATATAGACGGTGTTGCTAATTTTTTTCACTTCAGTGTCTTCTACTGAACTGTGATCAAATTCGTCTTCAATTTCGCCAACGATTTCTTCAAGAATATCTTCGATGGTGACAAGGCCTGATACACCGCCGTATTCATCAACGACGATCGCCATATGATAACGTTGTGAACGGAACTCTTTTAATAACACATCGACACGCTTACTTTCAGGCACAACCACCGCAGGGCGGATAACTTGAGATAGCGTGAAAGGGACATCTGAATTTTTAAAACCATATTTTAGTAGGTCTTTTGCTAGCAAAATACCTTCAATATGATCTTTGTCTTCATTGACCACAGGGAAACGAGAGTGAGCTGAGCTGATAACTGTTTCTAACAGCTCATCGACTGAGCAGTCGATTTGGAGAGTAACAATTTGTGAGCGTGGGATCATAATGTCGCGCACGCGAAGGTCAGAGACCTCTAACACACCTTTGATCATTTCGCGGGTATCTTCGGTGATCAAGTCGCGTTGTTCTGCGCCTGAAATCACGTCCACTAGGTCTTCGCGATTTTGAGGTTCGCCCTGGAATAGTTGATTAAATTTATCGAACCAACTTTTCTTATAGGCGTTTGTACTCGGGGGGATATCGTCACTCATAATAGTTCCTAAATAGTTAACTGGACGGGCTTTGGCCATCGCCTGGAAATCTATCTATTTATGCTTCCTTATAGGGGTCTGAAAAACCTAAATGTTCAAGGAGTTGGGTCTCTAAAGATTCCATTTCCTCTGCTTCTTCGTCGATAATATGGTCATAGCCCAGCAAATGCAAGCAACCATGTATTACCATGTGCGCCCAGTGGGCTTCTAACGATTTATTCTGTTCCTGCGCTTCTTTTTCTACTACATCTACACAGATGATTAAATCACCCAATAGTGGCAGATCGATTTCAGCGGGGGCTTCAAAAGGAAAAGACAACACATTTGTTGGTTTGTCTTTACCTCGGTAAGTATGATTTAGTTGCTGGCTTTCGCTTGATTCGACTAATCGAATAGTTAGTTCAACCTCAGGCATTGTTTGGCCAACAGCTTCTCGCACCCATGATTCGAACTGGGCTTTAGTGGGCAAGTTGTTAGCGTCTACTGCAATTTGCAGATCTAAATCTAAATGCATCATACTCATTTGGGGTGGCTCGAATTATCTTGGGCTGCGAGTTGGCGTTTTTGCTCACGTTCTTGGTACGCTTTCTCTTTTGCCGCTTTTTCAATTTGCTCTTTTTGCTCAAACGCTTCGTAGGCTTCAACAATGCGTGCCACTACTGGATGGCGGACGACGTCTTGTGACATGAAAAAGTTAAAGCTGATTTCAGGCACTTCGCTCAACACTTCAATAGCATGACGTAAGCCTGATTTTTGACCGCGTGGTAAGTCGGTTTGAGTAATGTCACCGGTAATCACCGCTCGGGAATTAAAGCCGATACGGGTTAAGAACATTTTCATTTGTTCTACTGTAGTATTTTGGCTTTCATCTAAAATAATAAATGCATCATTTAATGTTCGACCACGCATGTAAGCTAATGGCGCGACTTCAATTACGCTGCGCTCAATCAATTTTTCAACTTTTTCAAAACCCATCATTTCAAATAAAGCGTCATAAAGAGGGCGTAAATAGGGGTCGACTTTCTGACTCAAATCACCCGGTAAAAAACCTAATTTTTCACCTGCTTCAACCGCTGGGCGGGTGAGTAAAATTCGGCGAACTTCTTGGCGCTCATAAGCATCGACCGCTGCAGCTACCGCTAAATAGGTTTTACCTGTACCAGCAGGGCCGATACCAAAACTAATATCATGGCGAGTAATGTTATGCATATACACGCTTTGATTTGGGGTGCGAGGTTTAATGACTCCGCGCTTGGTTTTGATATTAATGCCTGAGTCATCCATACCGTCATCAGCTTCAAGGGCGATGGCTTCTTGAATGGCTAAATGCACCATGTCAGGTTCTAAATCAGGGGTACTGCCTTTTACTGTTTGGGTTTCAATATAAAGCTGCTTAAGTAAATTGTTTGCACTTAATGCATTACGCGGTAAGCCTACGATGGTGAAATGATTATTTTTATGAATAATTTCGACACCTAAACGACGTTCTATCTGTTTAATATTGTCGTCAAATGGGCCGCAAAGTGAAACTAAGCGGCGTGTATCTGAGGGTTCAAGATACAAGTTCATGGTGGTCACTTTAGTGGACAAATAAGGCTCCGATAACAGTTATTTTCTGTAATTAAAAACAGTGTACGTAGGTACTCAGCTTTTTTCTAGCACCCGCTATTGATACGTAAAAAAATAAAAGGTGGACCAGCCACCTTTTATAGTATTTCAATACGCTTAAACCATGCTTAAGGTTTAAATTGTGTCACGCCTAATTCATCATCTTGCTTATGCTTTGCAAGGATCTCTGATGGACGTAAACTACGACGTAAATCCATTTCTGCTTCACCGCGAATATATTTTCCGCGTAAAGAGTTGGTATACACATCAACAATTTCTACATCCACAAAACCACCGATGCTTGAATGCGGCGCTTCAAAGTTAACTACGCGATTGTTTTCAGTTCGACCACGTAATTCCATTGGATTTTTAACCGATGGGCCTTCAACTAATACCCGTTGCACCGAGCCTAACATTTGACGGCTATAGCGCATTGCTTGTTGGGTTATACGGTCTTGCAAAATCGCTAAACGCTGCTTTTTCTCTTCCTCTGATACATCATCAGGTAAGTCAGCGGCAGGTGTGCCTGGACGGGCGCTGTAAATGAAGCTGAAGCTGTGGTCAAAACTGACATCTTCAATCAACTTCATGGTGTCTTCAAAATCCTGCTGAGTTTCGCCAGGGAAACCAATAATGAAGTCAGAGCTGATTTGAATATCGGGACGGGCTTTGCGTAAACGTCGAATAATCGATTTGTATTCAATCGCCATATGGCCACGTTTCATTTGGGTCAAGATACGGTCAGAGCCTGATTGCACAGGTAAGTGCAAAAAGCTGACTAGTTCAGGTGTATCTTCGTATACATCAATAATATCTTGTGTGAACTCAATTGGGTGACTTGTGGTAAAACGAATACGGTCAATGCCATCAATGCTGGCAACTAAGCGTAACAGTTCTGCAAAAGTACAAATTTGGTCATCATGGGTTGCGCCACGGAACGCGTTAACGTTTTGGCCCAATAGGTTGACTTCACGTACCCCTTGCTCTGCAAGTTGCGCCACTTCAAGAATCACATCATCGACAGGACGACTGACCTCTTCTCCGCGGGTGTATGGCACCACACAGAATGAGCAATACTTACTGCAACCTTCCATAATTGATACGAAAGCCGTAGGGCCTTCAGCTCGCGGCTCAGGCAAACGGTCAAACTTTTCAATTTCAGGGAAACTGATGTCAATAACCGCTTTTTCACCACGTTGAATTTGATCTATCATCTCAGGAAGACGATGTAAGGTTTGTGGGCCAAAAATAATATCAACGCATTGGGCGCGATCTTTAATGGCTTTACCTTCTTGAGATGCTACGCAGCCACCCACACCAATAATCAAATTGGGATTTTTGTCTTTTAAGGTTTTCCATCTGCCTAATTGATGGAAAACCTTCTCCTGCGCTTTTTCGCGAATAGAACAAGTGTTTAGCAGCAATACGTCTGCTTCACTGGCATCCTCGGTTAAGGTATAGCCTTGGTATTCGTCTAATAAATCAGCCATCTTTGAAGAGTCATACTCATTCATTTGACAGCCCCAGGTTTTAATATGAAGTTTTTTACTCATCACTGCTCGCCGGTAACCTATAGTAAAAATAGCGCGATATTTTACCTGTTGTCAGCCCCTGTGGCTAGCCTTTGTACGAGTTTCGCTAATATTAGTCTGGCTGAGATAATACCCTTACTTTTGCTAATGAGTTAATCGCATCTTGAGATAGGATTAATTTAGGTGCAGTTTGCACGGTAAACACCCCAAATTCAGATGCCATATCCTGTGACTGGTTACGCGCTTCGAATACAATTTTCTGCTCAAGATCGCGATTAAAGTTTGCCAGCATTTCCGTGGTTTGTTGATATAAGGCATAATCGAACGCATTCCGATAGGTTACCGTAATGATTTCAATGTTCGGACTCGTTGCCGATTGTGTGGTTGAGGTGGTGTTAGTGTCGGCAATGGCTGTGCTTGCTAACATCATGCCTGTTGCGATAACGCATATGTTTAGAGTGGTTGAAAATCGATTGATTCTATTTTGATAACGTTTCATAACTTCCTCGCTTAGCGCATCGCTTGTAAACTAAGGTTTGTAAGCTATCGCGCATTAATTTAGCCATCATTGGCTGATTGAACGTGGAACATGGGTTATCTACTTTGAGCATTTTGAGTGCTCGTAGAAGTGAGACCGATTAATCTTATGCCTAAAGTACGTGTTAAATATGTCACCTTTGTAACCAAGTGTGGCTAAACCCCGTAATAGCAACATTTGTTCACAATTTAGTCAATTTTGCGAGTGAGCATATTTGGCTGAAGTTTTTTATTCAAGGAAGTGTTATGCCGCATACCCAATCTTCATCCGTCAAAGATAGCTCTGACACGAATACTTCTGTTCATCACTTTGATGTTGTGATCAATGGCGGCGGTATGGTCGGTGCAGCCGTTGCGGTAGGTTTAGGGCAATTAGGATTGTCAGTGGCTGTGATTGAATCAAGGCAGCCACAAGCTTTTGACGCAGCGCAACCTCTAGATGTACGAGTTTCCGCTATTAGTGTTGCATCGGCGCAATTATTAGCACGCCTAGGGGTTATGGATGAACTGCTAACACTTCGCCATGTTCCTTATACTGGTCTGGAAACCTGGGAGATGGAAGGGTGCATGACTCAGTTTACAGCTGAGCAGGTGGGCGAGCCACTTTTGGGTTATTTTTTTGAGAATCGCTTAATTCAATTATGTTTGTTGAAGCAAATTGAAGCGTTAAAGAATGTCACCTTATTTTGCCCCGCTAAGGTAACTCAATTTACCCGAGTACAGGCGTCAAATGATCATCGTCATGCCATTGAAGTGCTACTTGATGACGGCACGAGGTTAGGTGCATTGTTACTTGTCGGTGCGGATGGCGCCAATTCGCAAGTCAGACAATGGGCTGGTATTGGTATTACTGGATGGGATTATGCTCAATCAGCCATGCTGATTAATATTGAGACGCAATCGCCACAGCAATCAGTTACCTGGCAGCAATTTACCCCGCAAGGTCCACGTAGCTTATTACCCCTTCCGGGTAACCATGCGTCTTTAGTTTGGTATGACTCAGCGGCAAAAATTAAACAATTGATGCAACTGAGTGATTTACAATTAGCAGAACAAATTAAAGCGCATTTCCCCAAAAGATTAGATCCAAATTTTAGCGTACAAGCCAAGGGCAGTTTTGGTTTAACTCGTCGCCATGCACAACAATATTATCAAGCTAACTTAGTGATACTGGGCGATGCGGCTCACACCATTAATCCTTTAGCAGGACAAGGAGTGAACATTGGTTTTAAAGATGTTGATGCATTGATTACTCACATCGCCAGCGCAATCGGTAAGGGTGAGGTATGGTGGAATGATGCGGTATTGCAGCGTTACCAACATTCTCGATATGCAGATAATCAATTGATGATGAGCGCAATGGACATGTTTTATGCCGGTTTTAGCAATGATTTACTGCCACTAAAATTACTGCGTAATAGTGCATTAAAGTTAGCCAATCTTGACAGTCCCCTGAAGCAAAAAGTGCTCAGGTATGCATTAGGTTTAAACTAGAAAATGACAGGTAAAAAAATGCTTATGTGAATGGGTGTTTGTTGCTAACCAAATTGAGTGTTAAAATGCCGCGTTTTAAGGCTGTAGTGCGACATGCATTACAGGTTATTCATAAAAGATTTAGGTAGAAATGAGTCACATTAAACTGATTGTAGGGCTAGCAAACCCCGGTGCTGAGTATGCGCAAACCCGCCACAATGCTGGTGCATGGTATGTAGAAGAACTCGCGCGAGTCAATAATGTGCAATTGGTGGCAGAAAGTAAATATTTTGGATTAGCCGCAAGGGTAACGATTAATCATCGTGATGTGCGTTTGTTAATTCCAACGACTTTTATGAATCTAAGCGGTAAATCCGTATCGGCATTAGCGAACTTTTTTCGTATTTTGCCTGAAGAAATTCTAGTGGCCCATGATGAGTTAGACATGCCTCCTGGTGTGGCAAAATTTAAATTAGGTGGCGGGCATGGTGGCCATAATGGTTTAAAAGACATTATTTCTAGCCTTGCTAACGACAAAGGTTTTCACCGTTTACGGATTGGTATTGGTCATCCTGGTGATAAAAACCGAGTCAGCGGTTATGTGTTAGGCAAGGCGCCTGCAACCGAACAAGAGTTAATTACTGCGGCGATAGATGAGGCCGTACGTGCGACAGATGTTTTATACAAAGAAAACATGGCGAAAGCCATGACCAGACTACATTCGTTTAAAGCGGAATAGCTTAACGATACCAATTCGAACGTCATTATCAGTGTGATAATTTTACATATAAAGGTATGCATATGGGTTTTAAATGCGGCATTGTTGGTTTGCCAAACGTCGGTAAGTCAACGCTGTTTAATGCACTTACACAAGCAGGTATTGAAGCGGCAAACTTCCCGTTTTGTACTATTGAGCCAAACACCGGTGTTGTGCCAGTGCCGGATCCGCGTCTTGATGCGTTAGCCGCCATTGTTAAACCCCAACGTATATTACCGACCACAATGGAATTTGTTGATATTGCAGGTTTGGTTGCGGGTGCATCGAAAGGTGAAGGCTTAGGTAATAAGTTTTTAGCGAACATTCGTGAAACCGATGCTATTGGTCATGTTGTTCGTTGTTTTGAAGATCCAAATATTGTTCATGTTGCTAATAAAATTGACCCAGCTGGCGACATTGAAGTGATCAATACTGAATTAGCATTAGCGGATTTAGACAGTCTAGAGCGCGCGATATTCCGTCAGCAAAAGAAAGCGAAAGGTGGCGATAAGGACGCTAAATTTGAAGTGGAAGTATTAGAAAAAATGCGTCCAACTTTAGATGACGGCCATATGCTACGTTCGTTAGATTTGGCAAAAGAAGAGTTAGCAGCGATTGCTTACTTAAACTTTTTGACCTTAAAACCAACCATGTATATTGCTAACGTGTCTGAAGATGGTTTTGAAAACAACCCGCATTTAGATGTTGTTAAAGCGATCGCGGCAAAAGAAAATGCTGTGGTTGTGGCCGTGTGTGCTGCTATTGAGTCAGAGTTGGCTGAAATGGAAGCGAATGACCGTCAAGAGTTCATGGCTGATTTAGGCATTGAAGAGCCAGGTCTTGACCGCGTTATTCGTGGTGGTTATAGCTTACTTAATTTACAAACCTACTTTACCGCAGGTGTAAAAGAAGTGCGTGCATGGACAGTGCCTGTAGGAGCATCTGCGCCACAAGCTGCAGGCGTTATTCATACCGACTTTGAAAAAGGGTTTATTCGTGCTCAAGTTATGGCGTACGAAGACTTTATCACCTTCAAAGGTGAAGCGGGTGCAAAAGAAGCGGGTAAATTACGTGTTGAAGGCAAAACATACGTCGTTAAAGATGGCGATGTAATGCATTTCTTGTTCAACGTATAATGAAATTTGGCGTTGCTTATTCATTAATTTACGTGTCTGTATAGTTTTTATACGCCGTAAGTTGGCTGAAATAGTTGCGCCACAATTTCAAATTGTATTGATATTTTTTGTGGACGTATAAAAAAGCGGTTTTTAGGGCAATAATTCGTTGGAACATTATTCAGTTTGGTGAAGTAATAGCCGAATGAGCAAGAATGATGAAAATAGCGAAAAAAAGCAGTTGACCTAGATACATCGAATAAGCATAATACGCCCCGTTCCTCGCTAAGAGGGCAGCGAAAATATAGTGGCAATGTAGCTCAGCTGGTTAGAGCACAGCACTCATAATGCTGGGGTCGCAGGTTCAAGTCCCGCCATTGCTAC